>JAVJVK010000020.1 GCA_040221175.1 Phycisphaerales bacterium | reverse complement strand
AATGAGTGCTTTGCAAGGTCGATGGCTAAAATGCTGGCGTCGGTCATGGATGCTTCCTTTCATTCTCACTGACTTCCAACAAAGCCAGTCTGGCACATTGCGATGCCGCTGTGGGAGGGAGCATCCACCCCATCAATTTTGTAAGTACGTAAGCTTCTCTTGCGCGTTTGCGCGTTAGCAATAGGTCACCCGCGCTCTGTAGTCCAACAACTCCAGTTGATACATAATTAGATGCAGCCTTTCTAAACTGGGTTTCGGCCTCCATTGAATCGTGTGCGATAAAGTTTCTGATTCTTTGCAGATCCACCAACGTTGAGTGTAGTGGACCTATCGTGTCGGTAATGGGGAAACCACCTTCAAAAATGATACTAGCTCGTTGCGTGGTTTGTTGTGGATTACCCCAGTCAAGAAATTTGGCAACGCTTGATTTCATGATCTCCTCAGCGGAGCCCCAATCCGGACATGAAAGACGTGAAGTGACAGAAATGCCTCGGTACGATTTATGTGTAACGCAAGTATCCAGGAAGATCGCACGCACGAGTCGCTCTTGCGCTCTATAGAGCCTAAAAAGTAATGCCTCGGCCAGAAACTTGGCTGTTTGCCACTGTTCTTCATCCGAAAAATCCATCGCATAGACCCTTGCCTTGAAAGAATCCAAGAACAAAACCTCTTCTGCGAATGACGACAACTCATCCGGCAGGCTCAAGGGTCGCCTCTAATGAACTGAGAATGTGAACAGACCTGTCGCGACGGGAACCAGTATCCGTAGTTGCTTGCGTGGAGGCAGTGATAAACCCTTTCAAGCGTTCAGGTGCATTTGGCCGATCTGCGGGAGAGTTGCAGCTGTCAAAATCTGAACTAACCGAATTTAACACTGAACGCACTTGTCCGTAGTTCAGCAATTGTTCTGGTTTAAGCTCTGATTTTGGTAAGTTCGGGATTGGTTCAAACACGTGTGCAATTGTCACTGCTAACGAATAGAACATGTGCTTTCTCGTCCAACACGTTCCATGCATTTCGTCGGGAGGATACACCGACTGGATCACGTCCATAACTTTCTCGAAAAGCTTGGTCTTTTCGGTAACTGGGCCTTCTTGATCTTCGTACCGTTTATACAACGCATCGACGTTCTTGTTAGTCTGAATCTGGGTGCACAGGGTGGCTAGTATATCAGAGGCCAGCTCTGCTTCAGCCATCCTGCTTACTTGAGACTTAGAAAGCACGCGTGCTGCTATCCAATAATCGACGAATTTATAACCAAGTTCGAATGCCGCGGTTTTAAAGAAACCGCTGTATTGTGCGTTACGTAATTCTTGAGAGTTCAATTTAACCGTGTATCGGTTAATCCTTGCGAAAATATCTAAGAGCTCGCTGAGCGGCGCCGAGTACAGTACGTCACATGCAACTTCGTACTGTAAGAATGCGCTTTGCATTTCTGGGTCAAGTTGCGAAAAGGTCTTGCCTGCCAAGTCAGGGCTGTGTGCCCGCGAAATCCTTATGCCGTTGTTAATGAAGTCAAAAATCGCCCTAAGTCGCTGCTGGCCATCAACAACGACTCTAATATTGGTTCCATCTTTGAACTCTTGCATGAGTATGATCTTCGGAAAGGGTTTTCCCCGCAAGATCGTGTCTGAACTGGCCCCATTTTCGACCGGACACCTGGGCCTGAACCAGGAGGCTTAGGCATATCCCTAAGCACGTGCTTATGTCTGAAGTTGAAATCATTACGGATGGTGGCCGCCGTCGCCGCTGGAGTTCCGCCGAAAAGCTGCGGATTGTCGAGGAGACACTGGACGGCAGCGAGAGCATCTCGGCCGTTGCGCGGCGCAATGGCGTGGCGCCCAATCTTTTGTATCGTTGGCGCAAGCTGATGCTGGAAGGAGGGAGTATCGCGGTGACCGGGGACGACGA
>JAVJVK010000019.1:300000-558494 GCA_040221175.1 Phycisphaerales bacterium | reverse complement strand
GGGGGGGTCCCCCGCGCGCCGCGCCCCCCCCCCGGGGCCCCCGGCCCCGGCCAAACCCCCGTCCGCCGGGGGCGGGGCGACGGTGGGCGCTGGTCGAACGCCCGGTGGCGGGGGCCGGGCCGCGCCCGGCGTGCCGGGCTTGAGTCGGGCGGGCGAATGGCCGATGCCATCAACAAGTGGATCGCAGAAGGTGGAGGACGCAGCCATGTCCAGACGGGCCAAGCGCAAAGACGCCGAGTTCCTGACCCAGTGCCAGGTGCTGGTGAAGCGATGGCAGGAGGCGGCCGACCCCAGCGCCTTCGGCGTCACCGAGGCGGAGGTCGGCCAGTTGCTGGAGAAGGTCCTCAAGGCCGCCGAGGCCCAGGACAAGGCCCGGCGGGCGAGGCTGCTGGCCAGGGCCCGCTTCGTCGGCCAGCGCGAGGCATTCGCCGAGCTGCGTGGGCTGTTCGGGGCGCTCATCGGCAGCGTCGACGTCAAGGCCAAGCGGGTGGGCGCGAAGCACGCCAAGGGGGTGTACAGCGCCGCGGGCATCGATCCGCCCGAGAAGCCCGGGCCCCGGCCCGCGCCGGCGGCGCCCGGCGGCTTCGATTACACGCTCACACGCGGAGGCTCGATCCTCGTGACCTTCACCATCGACGACGCGGCCCGCGGCGGCCTGCTCTACGAGGTGCAGCGCCAGACGATGGACGTGGACGGCCGCGTGAGCCAGTGGCTGCCGATGGACATCGTGGGCGACAAGCGATTCCTGGACGACGGCGTGCCGGCGGGCCTGCAGCAGGTGCTCTACCGCGTCCGCGCGATGCGGGCGACGGGCGTGAAGGGCCCGTGGTCGTATCCGGTGACGGTGCCCTTTGGGACGATGCAGACCCAGGGCGAGCGTGAAGCCGCACGTGGGGACGACACCGACGAGGCCTTGGCGCCGCCCGCGTCGTCTGGGGCGACGCCGCCCACGATTCCAGGGCGCCGGGCCTGCTGAGCTTCGGCACACGCGGCCGAACAAATCGCGTTGGTGCATCGAAGGGCCTGCGGTATACTGCCCCTTGGCAGGGGTGGGCAGCCACGAAGGAGGCCCGGATGGTTCGCATGATGGTGTCGGTTCTCGCATTGTTCGTGTCGGCATCGCTCGTGCTCGCGCAGGATGCCGAACCGCTCAAGGTTGGCGACGCCGCGCCGCCGCTGAGCGTCGAGGCGTGGAGCCAGTTGCCCGATGGCGTCGACGGATATAGCTGGGAATCGCTCCGGGGCACGACGGTTGTCGTCGAGTTCTGGGCGACGTGGTGCGGGCCGTGCATCGCCGCCATCGGGCACATGAACGACCTGGCCGAAGAGTTCCGGGGCGAGGTCGTCTTCATCTCGGTGACCGACGAGCCCGAGGAGAAGACCCTGGCCCTGCGCGAGAAGCGGCCGATGAAGAGCGTGCTGGGCTTCGACACCGACAAGTCGATGCACAAGGCCTACCAGGTGCGCGCCATCCCGAAGACCATCGTGGTCGACAAGGAGGGCAGGATCGCGTCCATCACGCACCCCAACAGGCTGACGAGTGAGAAGCTGCGGGAGTACGTCGGGGGCAAGCACGATGAAGCCGAAGCACACGCCGAGCCGCGCGGCGCCGGCATGATGACCTCGGGCGTGGACCCACTGGACCGCGAATACAACGTGCCCCTGGGCCAGCTCATCTTCCGCGAGTCCGTCGGTACCGGCATGTTCCGCGCAGCCAGGGATCCGACCAACGTCACGAGCATCGACTCGAGCCCGCTCGAACTGATCACCTTCGTATTCGAGGTCCAGCCCTGGCAGGTCACGATGCCAGAGGGCTACGACGACGAAAAGGCCCAGCACTACGACCTGATCGTGCGCCTGCCCGCCCGGACCTTCGGCGACCAGCGCGCGTTCATCCGGAACATGGTGCTCGACGGCATGGACATGACGGCGACGCTGACCGACACGCCCGTGCGCGGCTTCAAGGTCCGCCCCGCCGACGCAGGGCTGAAGATGAACCAGGCCGATCCGGTCGAGCCGGGCGGCTACAGCACCTCGGGCTTTACGTTTACCGGCCAGGCCGCCGACCTGCACAGCTTCGGCTGGTGGTTGCAGGGCGTGCTGGGCGCACCGCTGGACACCGACCTTGACATGAAGGCCCGGTACGCCATCGACTTCGGCGTGCACGCGGCCTTCGACCCCAGCGACCCGGAAGACATGGTGTTGATGCGGGCCAAGCTCGAGAAAGCACTCGGGCTGGTGCTGGAGCCAAAGGAGATCGCCGTGCCGATGCTGACGGTCTCGAAGAAGGCCGGGGCGCAGCGGCCAGGGATCCTAAACGGGATCGAGGAGGAGTAGGGTCGGCCCGCCCAGCCTTGGCCCATCCGGCGTTGGGACGGCTCGTGTTCGGGGTCGCCGGAGCCGGCCGTAGCGGCCCGTATGGCCCCGATCCGCCTATACTCGCCCGCTATGGCCAAGACCCGTGAGATCAAGAAGCGCATCAAGGCGGTCAAGAACATCCAGCGGATCACCCGCACGATGCAGATGATCGCCACCAGCAAGTTCGCCAAGAGCCAGAGCCGGGCCGAGGCGACCAAGCCCTATACCGAGGGCATCTTCGAGCTCGTCCAGGAGCTGGCCGCCACGGCGGGCAACGTCAGCCACCCGCTGATCGAGGGCCCCGAGAGCGGCTTCCGCGACGACGCCCAGCCCCTCACGCTGGTCATCACCAGCGACCGCGGCCTGTGCGGCCCCTACAACGGCTCGGTGCTCCGCACCGCCATCAAGCAGCTGCGCTCCGAGGGCGCCCTGGGCAGCGCCCGCGTCGAGGTCGTGGGCAAGAAGGGCGTGGCCTTCATGAAGTTCAACGGCGTGAACGTGCACCGCCACCACACCCAGTTCGGCGACCGCCCCGAGTTCGAGGACGTCCAGGAACTGGCTCAGCACTACATCGAGCTGTTCGAGGCCGGCCGCATCACGGGCGTCAACCTCGTCTACATGCGATACCAGAGCGTGGCCCGCCAGAGCCCGGCCGTCGTGCAGCTCCTGCCGCTCAAGCCACCGGCGGTCGAGAAGCAGGAAGAGGGCTTCTCGGCCCAGTACGAGTTCAGTCCCGATGCCGAGGGCCTGCTGGCCGAGCTCCTGCCCGAGACGGTCAAGACCACGCTGTTCCAGGCGTTCAACGACGCCGTGGTGAGCGAGAACATCGCCCGAATGGTGGCGATGAAGGCCGCGACCGACAACGCCGGCAAGATGGGCAAGGCCCTGAAGCGCAAGTTCAACCGCGCCCGCCAGGCCCAGATCACCACCGAGCTGAACGAGATCGTGTCGGGCGCCGCGGCGCTGGGCTGATCGTTCGAGCCAGATTGGACCCAACGAGCCCACGTCGCAAGACGTGGGTTTTACTGCGCTCGCTGATACCAATGCACAGCCGTCGTCCCATACTCGTGCGTTTCCGGCCCGACCGCCCCGGCGATCTCAAGCGGCCCGTCGATGAACTTCGGGCCCTCGTCATCCTCCTCGATCACTTCACCCGCCGCGATGGCCTCGAACATCGCCTCGATCTCGTCGACGTCCTGGGTGTCCAGCGAGCCATCGTCGAGGTTCAGTGAGATGACCTCTTCCTTCTCGGGCGTGCGCTTGCCGCGCTTACCGCGGATGGGCTCGGGCTCGGCGGGATCGGCCTCGGGCAGTTGCAGGAACGGCCAGGGCGTGCGCAGCAGCAGGTAGCCGTCGTCGGTGAGCTTCTGCACCAGCTTGCCCGCCTGGGCCAGCACGCGTTGCCAGCTCCTTGGGTCTCGGGCCAGCGGGTAGGGCGGGTCCATCATGACGATCGTCACCGGATTCGGGCACCGCGCGTGCGCCAACGGCCCCAGCGCATCGCCCTCGACGATCTCGGTCATCGCCGTCGCGCCGATCTTGGCGATGTTGGCCCGCAGGATCTCACGGATCTTCCGATCACGCTCGACGAACACCGCCCGCGTCGCGCCGCGGCTGATGGCCTCGAGCCCAAACGAGCCCGTGCCCGCGAACACGTCGAAGACGCTTGGCCCCTCGACCAGGTGCCCCTGGAGCATGTTGAAGATCGACTCGCGCACGCGATCGGGCAGCGGCCTGGTCGTCTTGTCGTCCGGGGGGCCCTTCAGGATCGTCCGCTTGTACTGACCGCCGATGATGCGCATGGCCCAGCAAAGCGCAACGAGCCGCCCGAGTCAAGCGATTACTTCGCGCTGGATCCCTCGGCATCGTCGGAGCTCACCGCGGCGGGCTCGCCGACCAGCTCCAGCCGGACGCGTCGCACGCGGGTCTGCTCGGCGCTGATGACGATCAACCGGACGTCGCCTTCGACCCAGGCGTCGCCGATGTCGGGGATGCGACCAAGCCGCGTCGACACGTAGCCGCCCACGGTGTCGTAATCGTCCTCTTCGGGCAGCACGACGTTCAGCGGCCGCAGGGCGTCGTTGGCGTCGTCGATGTGGGCCTGGGCGTCGATCTCGGCGGTGCGCTTCTCGAGGTCGATCTTGACCTCCGGCTCGTCCTCGGGCGCGTCTTCGTACTCGTCATGGATCTCGCCGAAGACCTCTTCGACGATGTCCTCGATGGTGACCAGGCCGGCCGTTCCGCCGTATTCGTCGGCCACCATGGCGATGTGCACGCGGCTCTGGATCATCTCTCGCAGCAATTCGCGAACGGTCTTCGTCTCTGGGATGAACAGGGCCGTGCGCAGGATGTCCTGGAGGTGGAAGTGCTCGGCGTGGCCGTTGCCCGGTTCGGCGAGCCACTTGAGGAGATCCTTGGCATACAGGAAGCCGGCGATGGTGTCCAGGTTGTCGCGATAGACCGGAATGCGGCTGTGGTGGCTATCGCGGACGTATCGCTTTACTTCGGCCAGGTCGTCGGTGTACTCGAGTGCTTCGATGGCCGTTCGTGGCGTCATGATCTCGTCGACGCTCGTCGAGCGGAACTCGACCACCGCTTCGATCATGTCGCGTTCGGTCTCATCGACCCCGCCAAACCGCTCGGCCTGCTCGACCGCGCTCAGGATTTCGGCCTCGGCCCGATCGTTCTCGTCGCTGTCGGCGCCCGCCAGACGGCGGACTACCTCGTCGAAGAACAGATACAGCCCCGCGAATGGCCGCAGGGGAATCATCAGCCCGCGAATCAAGGGAGCCGAGCACCGCAGCGTCGGTCCCCATGCATGACGGGCGATCGCCGCCGGCAGCGCCATGTTGGTGACCCACAATATCGGCGATGCGATGGCGATGCCAAGCACGAGCGAAAGCCAGCCCACATCGATACCGCCGCCCGCATCGCGATCATTCAACAGCAGCGAGAGGTGCAGCACCACGGCAACCGGGACGAGCAGGCTGAACGCAATGCGTGGTAAGGCGATCGCGCCCGCCGAGACATCGGCCTTGTCCAGGATCGTGCGTATCTGCGCCCGCTTCGCGTCGTCGGCGATGCCACGCAGCCAATCCTCGCCCGCCACGCGGTGCGCGTGCCGCAGCGTCTGGTGTAGCACGGCGAACACGCAACCAATGAACGCCGCAACGACCGCGATCCAGAACCACACCATGGCGCTCATGACGGGCGCCCCCCGGTCGCAGGCCTGAATGTCGCGCCAACGCCGATCGCCTCAAGGAGTTCGTCCTCAAGCGCGTGCATGCGCTGATACGACGACTCATCGTGGTCGTCGTGTCCCAGGCAATGCAACATGCCGTGCACGATGTACAGCAGCAATTCTCGCTCGACGGCATGGCCACGCTCGCGAGCATTGCGGGCCGCCTCATCCAGGCAGACCAGAAGATCGGCATCGACGGGCGCGCCGCGTTCGGCGGCGCCCTCGGCCAGGTCGAACGTCATCACGTCGGTCGTGGTGGGGTCGCCCATGTGCCGTTCGTGGGCCCGGGCCATCTCGTCATCGTCCACCACCCGGATGCGGAGTTCGCCCTCCACGCCAAGGCGGTTGGCCACCAGCACGACGTGCTCGGTGAGCCACGTTCGCGACGAGTGGCCCAACTTTGCGTCGGTCAGCGAACTGGTGCACAGATCAACAATGAGACGGCCGACCTCGCCCGAGCGTTCGGGGGGCTCTTCAGCGCTACTCGCCGGCTCGGGGTCGTCGGCTGCCGCAGGCGTTTCGTGATCGAGATGGACGAGCATGTCCGGGGCGGTCCTCCAGCCACAAGTTTACCGCCATGCAAGGCCCGGCGAAGCGATTCGCTACGCCGCCATCGGGGGCTCATCGCTGTGCCCCTCGTTTTCTTCCCATTGGTCCATGGGAAGGTGGCGGTGATGCACTCGAATGATCCGAGCGAGCTGCTGGGCCAGGATATCCCCAACAACCGACAATCGCTTGATCGTTCGAGGATCGAACGGATCCCGATCATCTCGGAACAGGGCCACGGCCGCGAGCAGTTCGCCGTCATGCTCGGCCGCAAAGGTCACGGCCTCGCAGCCGGTCAGCCACGCGGCGTGCTCGCCCATCAGTTCGTCCAACGCGTCTTCGCCACGATGCAATCGCATGGCTGGCTCGGCCTCGATTGCCGGGGCAACCGACGCGGCGACGTGGTCCAGCAGCATGTCAACGCAATCCTTCGGGCAGTCGTAGTTCACGTACGCCCCGAGCGTGAAGTCCTCGCCAGCGGTGGGAAGGAATACGGCCGCGTTGGTTGGTCCGATCTTGTGCAGGACGTACTCCAACGTCGTCCGCAGCAGGCTCTCGACGTCGAGTTCCAGCCGGGCCAGCACGCCAAACTCGGCGCGAACGGTGATCAGGTCCGAGTCGCTGGATTCGTCGTTCATCGCCGGAGTCAGGGCCAGTGGGTTGGATTCACGCCGGTCGGCGACCATCGTGGCCTGTTGCGCCATCGCCGAGATGCGCGAAGCCAGTTGCCGCCTGGGGACGTCCAGCACGAGGAGATCGACCATGCCAAGCCGCATGGCTTCGGCGGCATCGTCGAGCGATGGCGAGAAGGCTGCCAGCGCCATGCGGAACTGGCCCTGGAACTCTTGGACCATCGCACGCCAGCGAACGCCATCATCGTCTGCGGCTACGAGCACCAGATCGGGTCGCTGGGCGAACAGGTCGTCGGCTTCATCAAACGTCAGGACGGCGGGCATCGCGTCGGTCGCGGCCTTGGTCTGGGCAGCCAGCAGTCGGGCGACGTCACGCTGCTCGGCGACGATGGCCACCCGGCAAGAGCGGGGTGCTGCGCCGGCGCTAGAAGCCGCGCGAAAGGGGTTGTTGAAGGGGTTGGGAGCGGCGTTGGCCATGTGACGGACTCTCCGTGCAATCTCGGGTCGCGGCAGAGCCCCTCCGATGGGCTCTGCCTGTCATTCCGAGACATGGATCGACGCCTTGGAGGTCCGGATCCAGTCGAAATTACCGGCTCGGTCGTTCAGCCAATCGTTTCGGGGTGCTGATGGAAGGCTAAGTGTCTGTCCTGTATCGTCTTAGAGAGCATCGGATTCGGGACAGAAAACGTCGCCACAGCCCCGGAATCTCGGCCATTGCTGACCGTCAGCGTGCCTCCGAGCAGTTCGGCCAGCCGCCTGGCGCGGGCCAGGCCCAGCCCTGGCTGGCGACCAGCGGGCTTCTCGGAGAAGAAAGGGTCGAACGCGTGCCGAAGGGCCCGCTCGCTTAGACCCGGACCCGCATCGGTGACCTCGAACACCAGGCAGTCATCCAGTGGATCGATCCGGACCGCCATCGTCGTCGGTGTGCCCGTCTCTACCGCGTTTGCAACCAGTTCGGTCAGGACGCGCTCGACCAGATTCGGATCGAGCGTGGCTTTCTGCGGCCCGCCCCCGGTCTCGATGGACAACTCGACGCCCATGCCCATCCGGTCGCGAATGGTCCGCGCGACGGACTGGAGCAGTGATCGGACATCGACGCTCTCAGGGACCGGCTTGGGCGGCTCTGCGAAAATGTGCAGTGCGCTGATCAACTCCGACAAGAGGTGCGAAGACTCGACGATGGCGCCGGCAGCACTGCGGACCGATTCGTTGTCGGCCGCCTCGAGCAGCAGTTGTGCTCGGCCACTGATGACCGTCAGGGGGTTGTTCATCTCGTGGGCGGCGCCGGCGGCCATCTCTCCGAGTTTGGCCATCGCTTGCGCCTCAGTCAGTCGATCCTGTGCCGCGCTGAGGGCGCGATTGGCGTCGGCAAGCCGTTCCCCCAGTCGTCGAGCCGATTCCTGCCGAGCGGCGGACGCCAATGCGGATGTCCACGCTTCGATGAGGGCGCGTTGCTGATCCGTTGCCGCCCGGCCGTCGTGCAGGAGGGCCACAGCCGGCGCATCGGCGATGCGTCCGGGCGTTAGCGGCAGGACGCGGATGGCCTCTGCGTCCCCCAGACGGCCCACCACGGTCCGGCCGAGCCAGGCCTCCAGGGGTGTCAGGGTCAGCGGCGCATCGAGCGTGCGGGAGATCTCGGTCAGGGCCTGATAGACGCGATCGATACCGGACGGCTCGGTCAGGGCCGCCGCACGGGTGGATTCGCCGGCCATTGATAGCCAGCTCAGTTGCCATGGATCCGCCGGACTGCGCTTCATGAGCAGCGCCATGCGGGCCGTGCTGAGCGCGCCTGATGCCGATCGGGCGACGGCGCCGATCGTGCTTGTCAGTCCCTTGCCGCCGGGCCGGTCCGCAAGGAACTTCGAGATCGCCCGGAGCGAGCAGTCACACTTGGTGGCCAACTCGGCCTGCTTTTCCAGTCTTGAATGCGCGCGTCCCAGCCACGCGTTTGCTTGGGCGATCGAATCAAGCAGCAACTTCGGGCTGTGCGGACTGTCGAGCCCGAGATCCGCACATCGGTTGACGACCGCTTCGTGCAGGACCGCGCCGATCTTTTCGAGAGCTTTCTGCTCTAAACCAAAGTCGTTCGCGATCGAGGCAATATCGGGAAACGCATCGAATTCGCCGCTCCAGCCAACGTGCAGAGCCCGCGCCAGTTGATGAGCGGCGCCGACCACCTCGACGATCGCGCGGTTCCGAAGCTCGCCCAGCGCCTCTGGTGACTGGCCGTACAGCCACATCGCATCCTGGATCGCCAGCGGCAGTTCCCAGTGCTCGGCCAGCCTCTTGCCAGCGGTGTGGTGATTGATGCCAATGACGCGATTCGCGGCGTCGGATGCCGAGAGCCCCCGTTCCTCGGCCAGCCTCATGATCTTGCCATACGTCCGCGGAAGCACCAGATCGAGAGCGAGCTTGCCAAGATCATGCAGCAAGCCAGCGACGAAGGCCTCATCCGGAGAAACGCCCAGCCGTGGGTGTGCCCGGGCGATTTGATCGGCCGCGCTCGCAGACGCGACGCAATGCCGCCAGAACGCGTCGTGCTGGAAGGCTTCGGCCTCGGGCCGATCCTCGAGTTGGCCGGCGTGTTGACCGAGCGTGTCGTACACGGCCACGCTGAGGATCGCGGCGCGAACGGCCTCGAACCCCAGCATGACGACGGCACGCTCGACCGTTGTCACGCGATCCCCGAGCCCCAATTCGGCCCGTTGGCACATGGAAAGTACACGCCCGGTGAGGGAGGGATCGCTCTGGATAACACGGACAACGGCCGTCAGGTCGGCGTCGGCCGCGCTGCCGAGGCTCAAGACGCGTTGGGCAATCGGAGAGAGCGTGGGCAGTTGGTCGATCTGCTGAAGCACCAGATCGATCTGTTGAGTTCGTTCCTGCTGGTGCGGACGTTCGGGGTTGGTCATCGGTCGCCTCGCCGGAGTTGCATTCACGACCGTGCGCGGCTGAGATCGAGCAGACGCGTGATCTCATCAAGCAAGGAAGAGACCGTGAATGGCTTCTTCAGGAACGCGCTGCCGCCCGCCCGCAACAACCGATCGATGCGATCCTTCTCGATAACGCCGGAGACGAACAGGATCTTGGTGTTCTGCGTGTCCGTGTTCTCACGAATGCGCTCGCAAACCACGTCGCCGTTGATGTCGGGCAGCATGTAGTCGAGCACGATGAGGTGCGGCCGGAACCGTTCGGTCAGCAACCCTGCGTCATACCCATTCGAAGCAGTCTCTATTTCGAAGCGGGTGTCGCGACGCAGCATCTCGTGCAACAGATCGACGATCTGCGGATCGTCGTCCACGATCAATACCCGACGGCGGGAGCCTTCTAACGCATCGGTCGGAATGTCGTTCTCGCGCATGAAGCGCAGCAGTTCATCCCTCGGAATGCGACGGAACTTCGATCCAGGCACGCGAAAGCCATGAAGCCGCCCGTTGTCAAAGCACCGGATGATGGTCTGCTGGTTGACGCGACAAACCGACGCGGCCTCTCCGGTCGTGAAGACTTTCTTATCGGTCCAGTCAGGCTGTTGTTGATCTTGAGAGGCCACGTTGTTTCTCCCGTCCGCACACATCACCGGACGAGTTGGCTATCGACGCACACTTTGCCCAACTTCACACGTTCGCGGCCCGCTGGGCGGCGCATCCAGCAAATCCGGCCCAACGTGCCCGTAGACGCTGTCCGAAAACCGTGGAATGCGCCTTATCAGGCGTCGCCGGGTGCCGAGCCATAGCGGCGACGCCACTGCGTCACCGCGTCGGGCTCGCGCGGGTAGATCGGGCGGAGTGCCTCGATCGACACGATCTCGGCAACCTCTCGGCATGCCAGAAGCCCTTCCGACGTCAGGCGCATCGGGATGCACTCGACACCACGAGAAGACGCGATTTCGAGCATCCCCTGGGGCAAGTGGCCTTCGAACACCAGCCGGTCGCCCGGTAACAACAGAGTGTCGAAAGCCGCCGGCCCGACGGATTCGCCCCGACTGAGGAACGTCCCACGAGCAAGATCGAACTTTGCAACATAGGCGTCATTGTGTTTGGAAGCCATCGCGACCACGACCGAGCCGCCAACATTATGATCTTGAAACACGGTCTCAATCGCGACGCGGGCTGTCTCCGCCGCGCGCACGCGGGCACCGGTGGCCTCGGCAAGAACGGCCGCAGTCACGCAAGCGAGTCGGGTTGCCGTGAAGCCACCAGGCCCGATCGACACCAGCACCTCGTCAAGCTCGCGGGGCTCGATGCCTGCCTCATCGAAGAGTGTCGCGATGGATGGCAGCAGAACATCGTCGTGACGCCCGGTGGAGGCCAGGCCACGTGTGGCCAGTACTTCCGGCGGCTGCTCGTCCGCAGGCACTCGGGCCAACAGCACGCCCGGGGTTGGCACGTTGGGATTCGTTGCTTCGATTGCCAGGGTCAGCACGCTGCGAGGGTAGATCAGCCTTCGCGACCCGGCCCCTCACGCCGCCGCTTTCGTTCGGCGTTTTCCCGCTTGGCCTTCAGACGTCGCTCGTTCGAGCCCCTGGTCCGGCGGGTGGCGATCCGGCGTTTGGGTTCCGCCATCGCTTCGCGGCACAGGTCCTTGAGGCGTTCAAGGCACTCTTCCTGGTTGCGCCGGGCAGACCGGGTTCGCTCACAGATCAGAATCAGAGTGCCGTCGGCCGTCATGCGATCGCCGGCAAGGTCGCGTAGTCGCTTTCGTGCCCGCACCGGCATGCGGATGTCCAGAATGCCGACCCGAAGCTCCGCCCGCGTGTGCCGGCGATTGACGTTCTGCCCGCCCGGGCCCGAGGCAGGGCTCTGGCGAAATCGCAGGGCCGATGGGGGTACGGTGGCGCCTGGCGCCAGGACGATAGCTTCGCCGGCTTCTGCCGGCTCATCGGGAACTGGTTGGGGGTCCGAAGGTGTCGACATGGGATGAACTTCAGCCGGCGGGCGACGCCGTGCCATGGTACCCTGCGGCCCGGGCACCCCGGACCGCAAACCCTGTTCGACACCCACGCGACGCCAAGGAGCCGGCGTGAACTGGCACTCTCGAGCCAACCTGACCATCCTCGTGACGCTGGGCCTGGCCTCTGCCGGGCTGGCCCATCGAGCCGAATCGTTGCGATTCATCCATCAGGAGGATGCCACCTCACGCGTGGCACATCAAGGGGCGCCCCCCGCGGGCACGCCCGTGGACTGGCACGTCCAGGTCGAGCCGATGGCGCGATTCACCGCTCCGGCCGGTGAGATCCGGCTGCCCGGAGGCTCGATGCGCGGCTCACTCGTCGAACTTGAAGACCTCAATCTCGATGCCCCGCGTTTGATGCCGGGATTCGATTTGAGCCTGCGCCGGGGCGATTGGCGAATCAACGCCATTGGCCTCTTCTACGACATTGACGGCCAGATCGCAACGGCCGAGGAAGACCTTGTTCTGGGGACGGTCGCGGTCGCCAGCGGCCAGCGGACGAGCATCGGGCACACGTACGCCCAGATCGATGTCCGGCTGGCCCACACGATTCTCGATCGACCGATCAGCCCTCGCACGGACGCGAAGGGGCACAAGGTCCGGTTTCGCCTCGACGCCGAGGCCGGGCTGCGGCTGTACGATTTCGAATTCGAGATCGAGAACCTGGATACGGGTGATCGGTACACGGATGATCGCACCTTCTTCGAGCCTCATGCCGGTTTCAAGGGCGCCTTCAGCATCTTCGAAGACGTCACGATCGACCTGTACACGAACTTCGGGCTGTGGCCGGTCGACGCCAAGACTTTCAGCTGGGATATCGGCGTGGGGTTCCAGTGGCGACCGGTGGACTACTTCGGCGCACAGATCGGCTACCGGAGCACCATCTTCCTCCTCAACGAGGGCAGCGGCGTGAACGAATTCGAGTGGAACGGCTCCTACCAGGGCCTGTATGCCGGGCTCCAGTTCCGGTTCTGATCGGCCCCGCCGGGCGAGCCGGCTCCCTACGATGCCGGCCCGAACGAGGGCCACCATGACCGAGACCGCTCCAACGAGTTCGACCACCCCAGCGCACCGCTACAACGCCGCGCTGGCCAATGACATCGAGCCCAAGTGGCAAGCACGCTGGCTCGATGCGGGCGTGCACCACCGTCCGAATCCGGGCCAGCCGGGCTTCGATGCCTCGAAGCCCAAGTTCTACGTGCTCGACATGTTTCCCTATCCCTCGGGCGCGGGCCTGCACGTGGGCCACCCCGAGGGCTACACCGCTACCGACATCCTGGGACGGTACAAGAAGATGGCCGGCCACAACGTGCTGCACGTCATGGGCTGGGACGCCTTCGGCCTGCCCGCCGAGCAGCACGCCATCAACACGGGTGAGCACCCGGCAAGCTTCACCCGCGGCACGATCGACACCTTCCGCCGCCAACTCCAGCGCTTCGGCTTTGCCTACGACTGGTCGCGCGAAGTCGCGACCATCGACGAAGATTTCTACCGCTGGACGCAATGGATCTTCCTGAAGCTCTACGACTCGTGGTTCGACCCATGGCAGGAGAAGGCCCGGCCCATTGCCGAACTCCGCAGCGAGCTCGAAAGCGGCGACCTGCGCATCGGCGGTGACGGTTCGCTCGTCCACGTCGGACGCACCAGCAAGACGCTCACGGCCCTGGGCGGCGAGCCCGGCGTCGTGCGTCGTTGGCACGAGCTTGATAAGACCGAACGGCGAGCTGTCATCGACGACCAGCGCCTGGCCTACGTCGGCGAGCAGACCGTCAACTGGTGTCCCAAGCTGGGCACCGTGCTGGCCAACGAAGAGGTCATCGACGGCAAGAGCGAGCGCGGCAGCCACCCGGTGTATCGCAAGCCCCTCAAGCAATGGATGCTCCGCATCACCGCCTACGCCGAGCGCCTCCTGGAAGGGCTGGATGATCTCGACTGGCCCGAAGACACTCGAAGCAAGCAGCGTCACTGGATCGGCAAGAGCGAGGGCGCCGAGGTCGACTTCGCCCTGGACATCGACACCAGCGACCCCGACATCGACGCCGACCTGCCGCCCGCCCTGCGCGTCTTCACCACGCGGCCCGACACCATCTTCGGCGCCACATTCATGGTCATCGCCCCCGAGCACCCGGTGGTCGATGCCGTGCTGCGTACGCCCCGGGCAGAGACACCGACAGACGAGCTGCGCACCTACGTCCAGAAGGCCCGCAACACCTCGGACGTTGACCGCCAAACCGCCAAGGAGAAAACCGGCGTCTTCACCGGCCTGCATGCCATCAACCCGCTGACCAAACAGCGCGTGCCCGTGTACGTGGCCGACTACGTGCTCATGGGCTACGGCTACGGCGCCATCATGGCCGTGCCCGCCCACGACGACCGCGACTTCGAGTTCGCCGAGAAGTTCGGCCTGCCCATCCGCGACGTGGTCTACCCGCTGGCGATCTCGGCCATGGCGTACTACGCCGCCAACGCCGCCCCGGGCGAGACCGACGACGAGGACTGGCAGACGACCCTGGCCGACATGCTGGGCTACGTCACCAGCAACGACGTGCCTCCCAAGGAGTTCGACCACGCCCTGACCCACGTGCGCATGAACCGGCGGGGCGAGCGTCCCGTGCCCGAAGAGCGTAAGGAACTCGTCGACGCCAGCCCGGCAGACCTGGCCGACACCGAACGCTGGCGCGGGGCCGTTCGCGGCCAGTGGATCGACACCATCGACAGCCTCTTTAACGGCGACTTCGCGAAACTCCGTGACGTCTTCGCCAGCGGCACGTATTACGCCAGCCAGGGCCAGTCCTACGACGGCAACGGCTACGCCGCCAACTCGACGGCCACCGCTGAGGGTTCGACCGTCTCGCTCGATGGCATGCCGACGGGCAAGGCCAAGGCGACCATCACCGACTGGCTCGACGAAACCGGCATCGGCCGCCGCCGCACGAACTTCAAGCTGCGCGACTGGCTGTTCAGCCGCCAGCGTTATTGGGGCGAGCCCTTCCCCATCGTCTTCACCGAAGAGGGCGACCACTATCCCATCGACGCCGACGCCCTGCCCGTGAAGCTGCCCGACATCGCCGACTACGAGCCCGCCGAGAGCGAAGACCCCCAGCCGTTGCTGGCCAAGGCGAGCGACTGGGTCCGCACGACCGCGGGCGCGGCCGGCTGCTCGGCACTCGACCCCGACACCGTGGTCTACCGCGAAACCAATACCATGCCCGGCTGGGCCGGAAGCTGCTGGTATTATCTGCGATACGCCGACCCGCACAACGACGACGCGCTGGTATCCAGGGAAGCCCAGGCCTACTGGCTGGGCGATCGCGGCGTCGATCTCTACATTGGCGGCTCAGAGCACGCCGTGCTGCACCTGCTCTACGCCCGCTTCTGGCACATGGTGCTGCACGACCTGGGCTACGTCGATTCGCCCGAGCCCTTCCGCAAGCTGTTCCACCAGGGCCTGATCACGAGCTTTGCGTACCAGCGCAAGGACAAGACGCTGGTGCCGACCGACCAGGTGGACAACGTCGGCACCGACGACGCGCCGGAATACGTCGAGCGCGCCACGGGCGAGAAGGTCACCCAGACCATCGCCAAGATGTCCAAGAGCCTGAAGAACGTCGTCAACCCCGATGACGTGATCGCCGACTTCGGGGCCGACACCTTCCGCCTCTACGAGATGTACATGGGCCCGCTGGAAGCCAGCAAGCCCTGGAATACCCGCGACATCATGGGCCTGCACCGATTCCTGCAGCGCCTCTGGCGGCTGATCATCGACGAAGAGTCCGGCGAGCCCCGCCTGGCCGACGCCGAGAACGCGGATGTCGATAAGCAACTCCACCGCACGATTGCCAAGGTCGAGGGCGACATCGAACGCCTGAGCTTCAACACCGCCATCGCCGCGATGATCGAGCTGGTGAATCTGGCCACGACCAAGGCCGGCAGCGGACCAATCTTTACCCAGCAGCAGGCACGCCGCGTGACCGCCACGCTTGCGCCCTTTGCGCCCCACACCGCCGACGAATTACACGAGCGCCTCGGCGGCGTCGACCATGCCGGCCAGCAGGTGCAGACGCTCTACAACAGCGCCTGGCCCAAGTACGACGAGAGCAAGCTCGTCGACGACGAGGTCGAGATCGCCGTGCAGATATTGGGCAAGGTCAAGGCCCGCATCATGGTTCCCGCCGACGCCGACGCGAAGAAGCTCGAGGCGATCGCGCTCGACCACCAAGAGATCAAACCGTTGCTGGAAGGCAAGACCGTCCGAAAGGTCATCGCCGTCCCGGGCCGGCTTGTCAACATCGTTGCGAATTGACTAAGCGCGAACTTCCGCGCCGACCGCGTCCCGAAGCGCCGAAATCGTCCGCTCCATTTGCGGGTCGACCTCCTCGTGCCGCAAGGTCCGCTCAGCATCGCGGAACCCAAGCCGCAGCGTCACGCTCTTCCTTCCCTCGCCCACCTGCTTGCCGGTATAGGTGCCCACGAACGCGATGCCCTGCAGGCGATCGAGATCGAGCCCCTCAACGGTCGATTCGATCGCTGCCCACGCCGTCCCGCTTGGGACCACCACCGAGAGATCCCGCTCGATCCCCGGAAACGCCGGCAACGCGCTCACCCGCGGCGTAGGCGGGTACGCCTTGAGCAACGGCTCGAGTTCAAGCTCCGCCACGATCACCGGCCGCTGCAGGTCGAACAGATCCAGCGTCTCTTTTGTCGGCAGGCCGAAGTACCCCAGCTCGACGCGTCGGTCGTCAGCCTCGACGAACACCCGCCCCGCGTTGGCCGCGTCCAGCGCCGCGGGCAGGTCACCGCCCGTTTTGGCCCGCACCCTCGCTGCATGCCCGTAGCACAGGGCGACCATCGACTCGACCGCCGCCTTGGCCACCCGCACGCCGTGCTGCACGTCCTCGGCCTTGGCCTTGGGTCCTTCGCCTCCGGCATCGACGACCATGGCGATCTTGCGAGACTCTTCGTTGGTCCCTTCACGCATCGACCAAAACGTCGCCGACACCTCGAACAAGCGCACGCCTCCGTCCTGGTGTACCTGGGCGTCGCGGTTCAGCCGCCGGCAGGTCAACAGGCTCGGCAGCACGCTGGGCCGCAGCGTGGGCTCGGCCCCGCGGCGGTCGTCGTCCACGTTCACCAGCGATGCACCCGTAGGCAGGAAGGGCGTCGCCTTCTCCGGGCTCGTGAAGCTGAAGGTGACAGTCTCATAGAACCCAAGGGCCGTCAACGTCTGCGCGATGCCCTCCATCGCGCGCTCCTCGGGCTGGGGCGGCTGGGCCTTGATCGCCAGCCGCCGGGCCAGCGGCACAGCGTCGAAACCCCGCAGCCGGGCGATCTCCTCGATAAGATCGACCTCGCGCGTCAGGTCGTGGGCCCGGCTCGGCGGTGGGGTGCACGCCAGGGCATCGTCCTGCACCCGAACCTGCACGTCCACTGAACGCAAGAGCCGCACCATTTCGTCGGCCGGCGTCTCGATGCCAAGCACCGCCGAGCATCGCTGGGGCCGCAGCGTGATGGCCTTGCCCTCGGGCAACGGCGCCCCCTCGACGAGCGCCCCCTCGCACAGCGTACCGCCGGTCAACTCCGCGACCAGCCGCGCCGCCATCTCCGCCGCGGGCAGGCACGTCCGGGGATCGACGACGCGCTCGAACCGGTGGCTCGCGTCTGTCCGCACCGCGTGCCGCCGGCTGGCCTGGCGAACCCGCTCGGGGTCCCAAGTAGCCACCTCCAGCACGATGTTCGTCGTTCCCTCGCTCACCTGCGAGTCGGCACCGCCGATGACCCCCGCCAGCGACGTCGCCTTGCTCGCGTCGGCGACCACGATCTCTCCGGCGTTGAGCTTCCGCGACACGCCATCCAGCGTCGCCAGCGCTTCGCCCTCGACTGCCTCACGGATGATGAGCTTTTTACCCTCCAGCGTGTCGAGATCGAACACGTGGCTTGGATTGCCATGCTCCAGATTCAGCCAGTTCGTCACGTCCACGGCGTTGTTGATCGACCGCTGTCCCACGCTCTCGAGCAACTCACGTAGCCAGGCCGGGCTCGGGCCGATCTTCGCGCCCAGGATGACGTGGGCCGTGAAGGTTGGGCACGCCGGCCGATCGCCGCCCGAGCACCGGTTCTCCAGCGTCAGGTGATCGCCCACCGCCGGCCCACGCGCGACCTCGCCGATCTCCCGCGGCGTCACCGCCCGCCCGGTCATGGCCGCGATCTCGCGCGCCAGGCCCAGGTGGCACAGGCAGTCCCCTCGGTTGCTGGTCACCTCGACGTCCAGCAACGCGTCGGAACCCTTCGGCTCGACGCCATCCAGCGGGAAGCCCGCTGCCGTCAGCGCGGCGTCGACCTCCTCGACGGTCAGCGGCGAACTTGCACCCTCGCCCCCCAGCAGGGAGGCGAGCCATCTCAGGCTTGCGTCCATAGGGGCCAAGGGTAGGGCCCACCCGGTACCCCGATGCGAGCCAGCGTCGTAGGCTTCGCAATGTACACTCGGTCCTTCACGCTGGTCGTCTTGGTCCTGTCGGCGTTGGCCGTCCCTGCGTGCCGCTCACGGCCGCCAGAGCCCCAGCCCGATCCGGTCGCCCTTCGGGCGCCCGCCGGCCTGAGTGTGCGGGCCGAGGTCTACGTCGTGGACACGATCGCCGCCGAGCGATTCGCTCCGGGCGTCTACCTGATCGAGCCGGATGGCACCCTCCGGGTTGCCGATCGCCAGCCACGCACCGTCGACCAGCCGATGCCGCCCGAGACCGTGTACCCACCCATCCTGCGGCGCCTCAGCCCCTCCGAGATCGATCGCCTGTGGCGTCTGATCGGCCCGGGCACGCTGGCCGATCCGGACAATCCCGAGCGCATCTCACCCTCGGCCGACTGGTCGCCGCCTCGCGGCCGAAGCATGGCTCTGATCGACATCGAGGATGACCGCGGCCGCCGACGATTCGCGGTCTCGTTGACCGGGGCCACGCCGGCCGCCATCGATGGCCGGGCGCTCGTCGAACGAATCCAGGCACTGGCATGGCGAACTCCCCCGCCCCGGATCGATGGTCGGTGATCTCCCGCTAGCCTTGAGGAATGCCTCCCCGAGATTCTCATGACGACGGGCCCATCATCGGCATCGACCTGGGCACCACGAATTCCCTGGCGGCCTATGCCGACGATCGCGGCCCCCGCATCCTCGACGACAATGCCGCCGGCTCTGGCATCGTCCCCAGCGTCGTTCGCTACGAGCCACGGCCCGACGGCTCCCTGGACGCCATCGTGGGGCTCGACGCCCGTGAACGGGCCGTGGAATTCCCCCTCACCACGATCGCCAGCGTCAAGCGGCTGATGGGCCGCAGCCTCACCGACGCGGCGGGCGATATTCCCTATCTGCCTTACCAAGTGCTCCAGGGCCCCAGAGACATGGCGGCCGTGGCCATCCCCAAGACCGATGGGTCGACCGCCATCCTCACGCCCCAGGAGGTATCTGCCGAGATCCTTCGCACGATGAAGCGCAAGGCCGAGCGAGCCTTGGGCGAGTCCGTCCGCAGAGCCGTCGTCACCGTGCCTGCCTACTTCGACGATGGGCAGCGACAGGCCACCCGAGACGCCGGCAGGCTCGCAGGGCTCGACGTCGTTCGCATCGTCAGTGAGCCGACTGCGGCAGCGCTCGCGTACGGCTTGGGCTCCGCCCAGCGGTCGAACGTGGAGCCCGCGACCGTCGCGGTCTTCGATCTCGGCGGGGGCACGTTCGACATCTCCATCCTCCGCATCACGCCGGGCCCAAGCAGCGACTCTCCGGCGATCTTCCAGGTGCTGGCAACCGATGGCGACACCCGGCTTGGTGGCGACGACGCCGATCATGCGCTGGTCGGCCTGTTCCTGACCGAGGCGAACGAGCGATTCGATCTGGGCTTGCCCGATCGGCTTGCCGACGCCCTCGGCGCATTGCCGCCCCAGACGCGTCGAGCGTTGCTTACCTTCGCTCAGGGCGTCAAGCACCGCTTGAGCGAAGACACGGCCGCGACCATCTCCATCGATCTGGGCGAGGGCCGAACCTACGAACGCACCATCACGCGAGAAGAGTTCGAGTCATTGATCAAGCCTTGGCTGGATCGCTCGATCGCCGCCTGCAAGCGGGCCAGGCGTGCCGCGGCCAATCAGCCGGGAGGAGAGACCATTGATGCGGTCGTACTGGTTGGCGGATCCACGCGAATCCCAGCCGTGCGCCGCGCCGTTGCCCAGTTCTTCGGGCTCGAGCCGTATACCGCTCTCGATCCCGATCGCGTCGTTGCATTGGGCGCAGCCGTGCAGGCGTCCACCCTCGCAGGGTTGAGCCGCAACAGCCTCCTTCTCGACGCGATCCCCCTGAGCCTGGGCATCGAGACGGTGGGGGGCGCCGTGGCCAAGCTCATCGTCGCCGGCGCCACCGTCCCCGCGCGCGCCAAGGAGACCTTCTCCACCAGCGTGGACAACCAGACCGCCATCGAGCTCAAGGTCCTCCAGGGCGAACGCGAGATGGCCGAGGACTGCCGCGAGTTGGGAATGTTCAAGCTCCGAGGCATTCCGCCCATGCCGGCGGGGGTGCCCCAACTCGAAGTCGAATTCCTCGTCGACGCGAACGGCGTGCTCAACGTCTCGGCGATCGAGAAGCGATCGGGGCAGACGGCGACGCTCCAGGTCATTCCGAACCATGGATTGACGCGCGAAGAGGTCGACACGATCGAGGCCCAGGCCATCGAGCACGCCCGGGACGACATGACCCGGCACCGCATCGTGGACTTGGTCGCGCATGCCTCGCTTGACATCAAGTGGATCTCCGAAGCCCTGGACCGTGTCGGCAACGAACTGTCCGACGACCTGCAAGGCCGCATCGAGGCTTCGGTCCAGACCGTCCGCGAGATGGCCGCGAAGGCGCAGGAAGACTGGCGGGCGGTCGATCCCGAGGCCTTCGCTCGGGCCAAGCAGGCGATGGACGAGGCCAGCATCCCGCTCCATGAAGCCGCGATATCGGCGTCCCTCAAGGGCATGTCAGGCCGTACGACCTGAACCCAGCCGATTCGCCCGATGACGGAGGATCCCGGGCCCGGCATCCCTGTGGGCGAGTCGTTTTGTCGGATCCGGCCCGGGCTGCCTTCAAACCGGGCAGGATCTGACACCCAGGACACCGACCTTGCGCAATAAGCCGGCGCTGTCGCGCCTGAGGCTTGCGGCGTGGCCAGACCGAACTAGACTCTCGTGCGGGCCGTTGCACGCAACGCCGGGGCTGTCGCTTCGGTGGCTCGATGACCGATCAGGGGAACGAACGGAACACGAATGTCCAGAGCCGCCAAGGGTCCATCTCCATACCTCTTCCTGGCGTCCAGCCCCACGGGCGGCAAGCGTCTGGGGGTCCGCAGCGCCGCCAGCGAGCGGGCACTGGCATCCGTGCTCGGGCGTGAGCGACGCGTGCTCGTGTGGTCTCGGCGGTTGCCCGCGTGGCTGGGCAGCGCCGGCCGCATGGGCCTGAAGGACCAGGCCCAGTTCAACGCAGTGCTGGGCCAACTGGTCTCCCGCGGCGTACCGCTGGTCGAGGCCCTGGACGTCACCGCCTCGGCCGTCGACGCCAGCCATGCCGACCGCATCCGCCGAGTGCGATCGCAGGTCGCCGGAGGCTCGATGTTCGCCGACGCGTGTGCGAAGGTCGGCATCGTCGATCCGGTGACCTCCGCGGTCTATCGGGCCGCCGAACGCACGGGCGACCTTGGGGGCGCATGCGCCCAGATCGCCAGGACCGCCGAGCGACAGGTCAAGGTCCGCAGCCAAGCCATCACGCTCATGTTCTACCCGATCATCGTGCTGGGCGTGAGCATCCTGGCCGGCTGGGGCATGCTGACCTTCATCGTGCCCATGATCGGCTCTCGCCTTGCCAGCATGGGCAGCGAACTGCCCTGGTTCACCGTCGCCCTGATGACGGCCGGCCAGACCATCCGCGACAACCTGGGCGTGTTCTTCCTGATCGTGCTGGGGCTGCTCATCGCGGGCATCATCATGCGCAAGGCCGTGGTCCTCGCGGTGTGGAACGTCGTCCGCCGATTGCCGGGCATGCGCGAGCTCGTGCTCGCGCAGGAGACGACGCGCTTCTTCTCGGTCATGGCCGCCATGACCCGCTCGGGCGTGACGCTGGCCGACGCGCTCGTCGTGGCGTATCGGACCGTCAGCCACGCCAAGCTCCGTAAGCAATTACAGACGCTGCAGCGCCGGCTGGTCGAGGGTGGCCAGCTCGCGCAATTGATCGAAGACGTCGATGCGTTGCCGCTGCCGGTGCGCAAGCTGCTCATCGCCGCCGAACGATCGGGCGACCTCGAAGAAGCCTTCGAGAGCCTTGCCGACGACATGGCCGAGGAAGTCGAGCGTCGCAGCACGCGCGCCCTTGCGGTGCTCGAGCCCGGCTTGATCATCTTCATGTTCCTGATGATCGGGTCGATGGTGCTGGCGATCATGCTACCGCTCTTTACGGCAACGGCCAATATGGACATGGGTTGAGGGGGAATTCGTCGTCGACCGACAGCGTCGCGCGGCGAGCGCATCATGGTGATGCGAGGCAGAGAGAGCGAGGAAGTATCATGAAGAACACACGGTCTTACAATCGACATCACGCCCGACGCGGCTTCTCGCTGCTCGAACTGACGCTGGTGATCCTCATCATCGGCGTGCTCATGGGCGTGGCCACCGTCGCCTTCGGGCCGGCGCTCTTGCGCGGCAAGACGACCGGCACCAAGGCCAGCATGACCACGCTCAAGCGCGCCATCGTGGAGTATCAGGGCGTGAACAACCAGTACCCGCCCACGCTCGATGCGCTCGCTCCCGGCTTCGTGGAGTCGGTGCCGATGGATGGTTGGGGCAAGCCGTTCTACTACGCCGCACCGGGCCAGGACGGTCGAGACTTCGACCTGATCAGCGCGGGCGAGGATGGCCAATACACCACCGCCGACGATATCAACGTCTGGACCCTGGACGAGAGCGGTACGCAGTAAGCCATGACCGCTCGACCCGTCCAACCTGCACGCAGCCGGCGGGGCATGACCTTCCTCGAAGCAGTGCTCGCCTCGGCCCTCCTGGGCATCGTGGCCATGGGCGTGTTCGGCGCGCTCAACTACCTCGTGCTCCAGCAGAAGCGGGCCGAGCAGATCGCGGGCGCGTCCGAGGTGGCCAACCGCGTGGTTGTGATGTACCTGGACAATCCGAACGGCATGCCTGAGGGCGGGCGACCCATCGCGTATGGCCGGCATCTCTACCGCTGGACCTACGACTCGGCGCCCATCGAGGTCTACGACCCCAACGCGACCGACGAGCCCACGCCGCTGTCGCTGACGCGGCTTCGTGAGCTGACCGTCAGCGTGTGGCTGCACGAAGACAGCGGCGGCGCCTACGCACCCGGTCCCAGCACGCCGGGGATCATCGTCCGGCGGATGCTTGATCCGCTGGCGAGCCGAAACCCCGACACCTTTGAGCGCGGGATCAAGGACGGCAGCATCATGGAAGGGATCATGGGCGGTGGCGCCTCGACCCGGTCGGGCGGTTCTCAGGCGCCCGGTGCCGGGGCGATGGGGGGAAACTGATGGCCACCCACAAGCCCGGCTTCACGCTGATCGAACTCTCCATGGCCATCGTCATTGGCACTGTCATCCTCTTCGCGGCGATGGGCATGTTCCACACCATGGAGCGCGCCGATTCGATCGCTGAGGTGCGTGCCGAAGAGAGCTTCCAGCTCCAGCGCACGCAGCGGGTGGTCAGCCGTGCGCTGGGCTCGCTGTTGGTGATGTCTCGCCAGGAGCAGCAGACGGCCGAGGCAGCCCGGACTGCCCAGGAACAGGCCGAGGCCGCTGTTGCCGACGGCCGTGGCCTGGGCGGCGGTCAGGGCGAACAGAGCGAGCAGGACACCCTGGACGATCTGGCCGCCACGGCGAGCAGCTTCCGGCCGCGCGTGCTGCTGGAGCAAGACCCAAGGCTTCGCAGCCAGCCCATGGTTCGGCGCGTTCGCATCGGTCAACAGGGGCTGGGCCAGCCCGAAAGCACCATGCCCCAGCGCCTGGAACTTGCGCTCAGTGCGCCTTGCGTGCTTCCATCGTACGCCGACACGCTCCGCCGAATGCGGATCGCGCAGCTGGGCCTGGAGACCGTCGAGGTCGGTTCGTCCGTCGACGAAGAGGGCGCCGTGCGTGGCGCATTCGTCTTCCGAGATGAGCGGCGGCTGAACGAACTCGGTCTGCGTGTGTTCAGCATGTGGTGGATTCCCATCGCAGGAGACGAGGGCGACGCGGAGCTAATCGAATCGGAGGGCCTGGATCCTGCGTTCGTCGACGGAGCGGTCATGCTGATCGACAGCATCGTCTGGGCGCGCTGGCGGTTCTTTAAGGAGGGTGAGTGGCGCGATCGGTTCGAGGTCCTGGGCGAGCTCGATCTGGCCGCGTATGCCGAACTTGAAATGACGACGGCCCAGAACGTCACCGTCGCCTGGCTGTTCGAACTTGCATGGACGATCGGTACCGATCCTGATGCCGAAGAAGGCGACGCATTCGGCGATCCCGATGCGGAAGACGAGCCGATCAGCGAGACGGGCGAGGATGGCCGGACGTCCGGCCTGGGTGGGGGGACGAATTGATGGCCTCCCGTGCTGCCAACCGGCGTCGATCCCGAGGCTTTGCGCTGCCGCTGGTGGTCATTCTGTCGATGGTGGCCACGATGGCGATTGCGGTCATGCTCGAGCGCCAGGGCCAGCAGACGCGATCGACCATCCGCCAGATGCGATGGACGCAGGATCGCCACCTGGAACGCGGCATTCGTGAGGTGGCCGGCGCATGGCTCACCGGCGCCAGTCGCCGGCTCAACGAGATCGCCAAGCAGGGCGGGCACGCGCTGGACCTGACGATGGATGGCGGACGGACGATCCGCCTGGACATCGAAGACGCGCAGGGATCCATCCTGTCTTCGTTCGAGGGGGTATCGGAGGCTGAATTGCCCTTCGCCCAGAGCGCGTACGACAGCATCCTCATGCGAGCGGGCGACGAGCAGGTCCTCGAACAGTGGACCCGAGCCGTGGGTCCCGTAGCCATCAGTGCCGTGACGGCGCCCGAAGAAGTGCTCGCGGCGGCGATTGCGCCCATGATCGGCGATGGTCAGGCCTCGGCGATGGCTCGCGACATCGTGCTGGCACGCGAAGATGCCGACACGTCTCGCGGCACCCAGTGGCTCCGATCGATCATCGCCGATTATGCCACGGAGATGGAGGATCGCCGGACGATGCAGCGACTGCTGGTGGGCGAGCCGGACTTGTGGCGGCTTCGGATCTCGGTGCTTGATCGACGGGACCGGGTTGGATCGATGTATGAAGCCATCGTCGAGGTCGACGGGCGTGAGATTCGCCAGCGTGCCGATAGTGGCGCATTCACCCCGCTCGGCCCCTTCCTGCTGTGGCGGCGGATGGACGAGCGCGAGATGGTCGAGTACGCGGCGGGCAGACGCTAAACTTGAGGCCGCACGGGCGGTCGATAGGGGAACCACGAATGGCAACCAGACAGAGTCGAGCGAGCACCATGCAGAAGCGCCGGACGATGCAGATCGCCGCGGGGGTTGCGTGCGTGGTCTTTGTTGGCATGGCCCTGGGAGCCGTGGTTGTGGATCGGAAAGTCGAGCCGGCACCCGACCCGACGCTGCCGCCGCCGCCGCCCGCGACCGTCGGCGGGACCGACGATGGCTACGACGTCTTCCCGCCGTTGATCGCCTCGGGCCTCTCGTCGGTGTACAGCCTTGAACCGGTGCAGGAACCCACCAAGGGAGTCGAAGAGGGTGGAGGCGAAACCCCACCGCCGCAGGACATCGTGCTCGTTGCTGCCATCGGGCAGCCGGGCTCCATGATGGCGGTCATCCGAGAGGGCGCGGCCCAGACCGCGATCGCCGAGGGGCAGCGTGGCGGCTCGGTCGACGTGCTCGAAGTTCAGCCCGGGTATGCCCGGGTGCGGTATCGCGGCCAGGAACGCGAACTGACTGTGGGCAAGCCCATGCTGATGGTGAGCGACATGGGCGCCGGGGGAGAGGCTGCGGGCGGCAGCCAGATCATCACGCCCCCGGGTGCCACGCCAAAGGCCGAGACACTCGAAGAGCAAGGCGTGACCCGAACGCGCGTTCCGACGGCCATGCAGCGGGCCCAATCCGGCTCGAGCGCCGGCGGGCAGGGGCAGGGCGGACAGAGCGGTCGCGGTGGTGGTGGCAACAGCGGCACCAGCCGTCGTGGCGGCGGGGCGGCACCGGGCAACGGGAGCAACAACGGTGGCGGCCAACCGGGCGCCGAGGACGATCGGTGAGCGAACGCGTCTGCTTCATCGAGCGCGACGAGCGTGGCGATCGCATCCGGGCGGTGCGCCTGATCGGTCAGCATGCGGCTGCCGTATGGACCAGCCCGCGCATTGATGGTCGCTACGCGTCCGAGGCAAGCGAAGACGCAGCAGCCGCCGCGGAGTGGCTCGCCCAGAGGTTGTCGGTGGACGGCGACCGCCTTGGCTTGATCGTCATCGACACGGCGGGCGCCCACTGCGCGTGGGTCCACGCCGCGGCCGCCGAAGCCGGCGCGGTCCGAAGCGCGTACGGACGTGGAGGCGAGGCGCCCGATGACGACTTCGACGCGGACTTTGGCGTCGACGACGAAATCGAAGATAGCGAAGTCCTGGGCGCTCGCTTTTCACCGGTCGAAGCCGCCATCGAACCGCTGGGCCCGGCTTACGACGGGGCCGAGGGCGTGCGTGTCGGCGTCGTGGTCGCGCCCGATT
This sequence comes from Phycisphaerales bacterium, assembly GCA_040221175.1. NCBI lineage: Bacteria > Pseudomonadati > Planctomycetota > Phycisphaerae > Phycisphaerales > Phycisphaerales bacterium. The sequence goes on along the minus strand of JAVJVK010000019.1, from coordinate 531,996 downwards.
CGATCGTGCGTTTGTTCATCGACGAACTCGATCGTCAGGGCGTCGGGTTTTCGGGGGTGACGAGCCTCTGGCACGTCCTCGGCTGGATGGCGTCGCCCGGCGCGGCGACCGCTGTCGATTCTTCGAGGGTCGTCGCCGAGAGCCCGACGGTGAGCGGGGGTGTGCTGGTAGCGCCTTCGGGGAGATTGCTCTGGGCCTGGTGTCGAGATGGCGCCGTGCTTGCGGCGGGTTCACTTCGGCTCGGGCTGCACGATGACGGCCCAGTCGTCACGCGTCACGACGTCGCGCGCCTTGTCAACGACTGGGTGGCGTGGAGCACGCAGGTGGGCGTGGCGCCCGGTCGCATCCTGCTTTCTTCCTGTGAACTGGCGGGCGAGAAGGCAACGGGCGACCGGGAGGCCCTGTCGGCCCCGGGGGTCGCGTCCGCTCTGGCGGACACGTGGCCCGATGCGGTTCTGGATATCGACGTCCACGAGGACCCGGTGCTCGAGTTGCTGCGAGCGAGTGGTGATCGAAGCGACGTTGAAGTTGCCCCGGGGCACGCACTGTCCTCGCTTGCGCTGCGGCCCGGCCGCTCAACCCGGCGGGTCTTCCAGTTTGCCGGACTGGCCTTGGCCTGCTGTGGGCTGGCGCTGGCGGCGGTTGGATTCCGATGGCAAAGCCAGGCTCCGGCGGTTCGCGACGATGCCGATCGCGTGCGCCAGGCGTACATGGCCGACATCGAACAGGTGGAGCAGGAACTCAACATTCCCGGCGAGATCACGGGTGCGATCGTGCCCCTGTTCAAGCTGAGAAGCGTCGTGGATCAGGCGACGAAGGCCAGCGAGGTCACGCGTCCCCCCGGCAGGCCCATCGTGCGGGAACTGGAGGCGTTGTCGTTCCTGTTGAGTGAACTCGGGAGTGACGTGGAGTTGCAGCGGATCGATGCCAGCGCTGCGGCGGGCTTCACGGTTCAACTCTCGACCGAAGACGCCTCAATCGTCGGCAAGATCAATGCATTGATCAGCGACCTGGAGCTCAACAGCGGACCGATCCGTTGGCAGGCCAACGCAACGGCCCAGGGCTCGAAGTACACGGTGCGGATGGCGGGCACCTGGCAGCGACAGGGAGGCCAGCCGTGAGTGAGTTCGAAAGAGAAGGCACGACGGTCAGTCGTTCCGAGTTGGCGGCGCGGGCTGCTGCGCGCGAGCAGAGGAACAAGCCCCGAGGCTTCCTGTACCTGGGCATTCTGGTCGTGCTGGTCGGGCTGATCTATCTGATGTTTGGTCGATCGGTGCTCTCGAGCGCGATGGACACGCGCCGGCAGGAAGTCAGCACGGCGACGAGTGTTCGCATGCAAGCCGCACGCCTGCAACGTCATCGGGAGGCCACGGCGGCCGCCGGCGCGGGCAGGTTTGACTCGGTACCCAACTTCACGACGCTGGCCAACTCTGCCGCCCAGGCCGTGGGCCTCACTCCGGCGCCGCCGCTGTCCCGTCAGCGCCAGAATGATCAGGGCGACATCATCGAACAGATCTACGAGTATGATCGCGTGACGAGCCGAGACCTCGAAGCCTTGATCGGGTGGGTGGCGCAGGTTCAGGATATGGTGCCGGGTGTCGAGATTACCCGGATGGACCTGGCGCCGCAGCGTACCCAGTGGCAACTGTCCATCACGTTCGTAAAGCCGGAGCTTGCCTCATGACCAACCGTGCGTTGGCCGTTGCCATCGTCTGCTGTTTCGCCCTGGGTTTCGGGTGCGCGACGGACAAGACAAAGCAGTTCAAGGAAGACCTGGGGCAGATCGTGCCCGACAACACCGCCCAGAAGCAGGAGGCGGTTCGTCTGGTCAACCAGGCGTATGAGGTCTATCACAACAACGAGATGGCCGAAGAGAAGCGCGTGGCCCAGGCCCAAGCGCTCCTCGAGCGGGCGATCCAACTCGATCCTGGCTTTGCGACCGCCCACATGAATCTGGGTGTGTTGCACCTCGAGCATGACAACCTGCCGACGGCGGTCACGATGTTCCGTGAGGCACAGAAGCGCATGCCCAGCGACTCGAGGCCCAGCTACCACCTGGGCGTGGCGTACTACGAGATGGGACACGCTCGCGAGGCGATCACGGCTTACCTGAAGGCAGTGCAGATTGACCCATCCGATCTCCGAGCGGTTCGCGGGCTCGCGCTCGCCTGCCGGAGCATCCATTACGCCGATGACACGACCCTTGAGGTGCTACAACGCTCCGAAATGATGGAGCCCTCCGAAGAGTGGCGACAGTTGATGTCGCGGGAGATCACCCGGCAGAAGCGTCAACTCGACGTGAGCAGGCCCCGATGAGCGGCGCCGCGCCCGGCAGGCCCAGTAGACTGCGTCAAGCCATCACGCTGCTGGTTGCGCTTGCAATCTTCGCGCTGGCGGCCGTCGTGATCTATCCCAAGTTCCAGGCTCGCACGGTTGGCCCGGTGAGGCTCGATCTGGTCAACGGGACGGGTGCGTCCATGCTCGAGCCCGAGATGACGCTTGAAGTGCCGGCTGACCAGACCGTTGGTCGCATGGCATCAACGATCGCGGCGGGTCGCCTCGTGACGATCTACGAGGGCATGGGGCCGGTGCAGGTCGGCTCGATCTCGTTCACCACGGGCGAAGATGGCAGCAAGGTGACCCACTCGATCGATCGAACGATTGAACCGGGCGGCGTCATGGTGGTTCGCGTCTCGGCCGAGGGCGTGGTGATCGACGCCAGCGAACTCGCAGCCGAAACGTTTTGATCGAGCTTACAACCGCTCGGCGGCCAGGCTGGCCAGGTGCGAGCGCTCGCTGCGTTGCAGCATGACGTGGCCAACAAGGCCCAGGCCCTTCATCTTTTCGACCGCGTACGACAGGCCGTTGGATGAGCTGTCCAGGTATGGGTTGTCGATCTGGCCGATGTCGCCGGTCAGAACGAGCTTGGTGCCCTCGCCTACGCGGCTTGCAATGGTCTTGACCTCATGCGGCGTCAGGTTCTGGGCCTCGTCGACGATCATGAACTGGTGGGGGATGGATCGGCCGCGGATGTAGGTCAGCGGCTCAAGCACGAGCTTGCCGTCGGCGATCATCTTGTCGATGCGCTGCTCGTTCGTGTGGCTGTCGGCGGCCTGGCCGTGCGCGCCGCGGGTGCTGAGCAGGTACTCGAGGTTGTCGAAGATTGGCTGCATCCAGGCGAAGAGCTTCTCGTCCTTGTCGCCGGGCAGGAAGCCAATGTCGCGTCCCATGGGCATGATGGGGCGCGCGACGAGGAGCTTGTCGAAGCGGCCCTCCTGGAAGACCTTGGCCATGCCGGCGGCCAGGGCAAGGAGTGTCTTGCCCGTGCCCGCGCTGCCCAGCAGCGTGATCATCTGGATCTCGTCATCCATCAATAGGTCGAGGGCCATGGTCTGCTGGACGTTGCGGGCCAAGAGGCCGAAGATGGGCTTGCGTGGCGGACTGATCGGAATGAGGTGTTCGGTGTCGGCCAGCCGGCGGGCCAGGCCCGTGTGGTTCTCGTCCTGCTCATCCTTCAGCAGCACGAACGCGTTAGGCAGGATCTCTTCGGGCTCGGCCGGAAGCGTTGGGTCGTCTTCGTCGTGATCCGCGGCAATGGCAGCGTGGATCGGCTTGAGGGGCAACATTCGCTCGTCGTAAAGCTGGTCGATCAAGTGGCCTTCGACCGACGCGGTGACGTAACCGGTGTAGAGCCGGTCGGCGTCGATCTTCTGATTCTGGAAGTCTTCGGTGGGGATGCCCATCGCGTCGCTCTTGATGCGCGCGTTGAGGTCCTTGGAGACGAAAACGGTGCGATCACCCTTCTCGTGCAGTTCCCACGCGACGGCGATGATGCGGTTGTCCTTGGTGTCTTCGGCGATGGCGTGCGGGCGGTCGGTGTCGGAGATGGCGATGCGGATGAGCCCCGTGGAGCCATTGGCCGTAGAAGCGGCAGCGCCCGCCTGCGGGCTGCTGTCTCCCCACCGAACGCCCTTGGTCAGCGTGCCCTTGGCGCGGAGGCGATCGAGTCGGCGAATGACCTCGCGGGCGTTGCGGCCGATGTCGTCTTCCTGCCGCTTGAGTTTGTCCAATTCCTCGATGACGGCGAAGGGAATGATGACGTTGTTTTCCTGGAAGACGAACAGGGCGTTTGGATTGTGCAGCAGGACGTTCGTGTCCAGCACGAACTGCTTGATGGAGGCGCCCTTGGTTTCGCTGGTCGTGGTTGGTGTCATGGTTCTCTCGTCGATCTTTCTTCTTCCGAGGTGATGAAGCTTACCAGGTAGACCATGCGGCAATGATCAGCAGCACGGCGCAGATGATGGCCAGGGCGAGTTTTACAACGATGGCGGCGAACCAGCCCGCCGAGGCTCCAGCGCCAACCTTCGCAGACTGCTTCCAGGATTGCTCGGGCGTGGTGCGCTGGACCAGCGTCGCGGCAAGCCCCGCCCCGGTGGCGCCCCCGATCAAGGTGCCCACCAGTGGGATGGGCAAGAAGATGGTGCCCGCGACAACGCCGATGATGCCGCCGATGAAGGCCGCGACCATGGCGCTCCTTGAGCCTCCCATTCGCTTGGCGCCGAACACGCCGGCGGTCCAGTCGACCGCATCCGATACGAGCGTGCACAGCAGGATGAAGCCGAAGGCCCACCAGGAAATGAGCGGGTCCTTCCCCGGCCACAAGCCCATCCAGTAGCCAACGGCGTTGGCCATGAGCGTGGCCAGCGTCATCAGCCACAGGCCGGGGAGCATGATGAGCACGATCGCCGGTGCGATCAGGGCGACGACCGTCAGCACGATGGCGAAGGCGATCCAGATGCGTGCGCTCCGACGTGAGGGGGGCTAGATGGTCTTGCCCGGTTCTTGGGATTCGTCGGTGTCGGCGTTCGGCTCGACGTCATCGGCCTGCGTGGGCTCCGAGGTCGTCGCATCGTCGGGCGTCGCGTCGGCCTGCTCGGGGAAGCGTTCGCGTTCCATCTCGAGGATCCAGTCTTCGACGCCCTGATGGCGGTAGAGGTCGACCTTGATGTTCTTCCCCCCGTGCGTGGGGTGCTTCTCGTTCAGATGGAGCACGACGTAGAACTTGTGCCACTGGCTCTTGTCGAACTCTTCGACCTGCTCGGGGGTCACCTCGATGCCGCCGGGCAGCGTGATGCGTTTGGCGACGGGGTCCCAGACGTACCGGGTTCCGACCGCTCGGACAAGGCCATACGCGAAGTAGAGCGCCAAGCCGGCTCCAACCAGGAAGATGGGGTACTGGGCCATGATATCGAAGCGGCTGCGACGCTTTGGCGCATTGCCCCGTTCGATGTCGCCCCAGGTCTCACGCAGTTCGGCCAGTCGCTCGAATGGCGAACCCACCTGGCCCTCGTCCGGATTCTCGCGCGGGTAGGTGGTGTATTGCGGCTCCAGCCTTCCGACGATGCTGAGCGCATCGAGCCAGTTGCCGCGCACGTCGTCGAGCGTGGCAGGGTTGCGGTTGTAGCCCGGGCTGCCCAGCCGCTCGAACGTTTCGGCCGGATCGGGAATGCTCGCGACGCCGAGGTTGGCGCCAGCGGATGCGGCGGGGGGCGGGCTGTCCAGGAAGCTCAGGTACTCCCACTCGGTCCATTGAGCGAACTTCACGGCTTGTGCAGGATAGAGGATGAAGCCATCCAGGAAGCCCCAGACGCCCAGGCCCGCGACCAGGACTGTGAGGATGACCTGCTTGATCCAGTATCGCGAACTGAGCTTGGCGTGCTGGGTCTGGGCCATGGGTTCTCCGTCGGCGGTCGACGCTCAAGAGTCTCGTGAGCGGGGTTACGCGTCGGTCGGGTGTGTGTCCATAGAGCGGAACGTGTCGTGCCACCATTGGTCCGCCCACGAGCGCCCCAGGGGGGTATCGGTCAGTCTATCGAATCCGCCCGAATCCACCCTGATCGACGGGATCGTCGGATATCGGCGGGGGTGCTTCACGGCACGGTTGAGCCATCGCTCGTGGGTGAGGCGAAACGCCTCGGCAAGCGAATGGGGACGTCCGCGTTTTGGGAGTGGATCCGGCGTCATCTGATCGTCATTGTACCGACGGATGCAGGGCGGGTTGGGTGTTTCGGGCCAGCCCAAGCATCGGCCGTTTGGGGTCTTGTGGCTGAGGAGATCCGCGTCAGGAAGCGCCCGGGGCCGTTCGGCCGCGCCAGGAGCGGCGGCCGATCCGCTGCAGTCGAAAGCTGTCCCATTGGACGAGCGTCATGCCCAGTACGCCGATGGGGTGCAAGGGTGCGGTCAGGGTGGGCAGGCGGAAGCGACTTGCCAGCAGCAGACGCTGGGCGAGATGGCACGAGATGGCCAGCAGCACCAATACGCCCGCTACCGAGCCCAGCCTCCCGAGGGCTAGCAGAGTGATGAAGGCCACGTAGGGCAGGACGTGCCCGATCAGGTGCATAATGGTCAGGAAGCACAGCAGGCCGAGGGAGCCCAAACCCTCGAAGGCGTTCTTGGCAAAACCCTTCCAGGTGGTGGCCAGGTCGTGGTACATGCGAACGGCGGCGAGGTGTGTCCCATCGAAGAGATCCGTCCGATAACCAGACGCTCGGGCTTCACGGGGCATCTTGACGCCATCGTGCATCGTGTCCGCGAACGCGCTGTGGCCGCCGAAGGCCTCGTAGCAATCCCTGCTGACCAGGATGAATTGACCACACGCTGCTGAAGCGGATGGATCCATGGTCGACCGCATCCGAGACATGGGAAGATAGCTGAACAGGATGAAGAAGATCATGGGCACGAGGAGGATCTCGGCAGGTGATCGAACGATCTGCTTCGGGAAGGTCGAGATGAGGCCCAGCGGCGTGTCCCGGTCGTCCAGTTGCTGCCATGCCGACATGGCTTGTTCGATCGCCCCCGGGTTGAAGCGAACGTCGGCATCGGTAAACAGGAAGTAGTTGCCCGTCGCTTCCTTGGCGCAGCGCCAGCAGGCGTGCTGTTTGCCATTCCAGCCGTCCGGCAAGGGCAGTGCTTTCAGGGGACGGATGCGCTGGTCCTCGGCGGCGAGGCGGTCGAGGATGTCGGGCGTCGCGTCCGTGCTCTGGTCGTCGTAGACGAGAACCTCGATGTTCGCGTGGGTGGACGCCAGTAGTGATCGCACGCACGGTTCGATGTTATCGGCTTCGTTGCGTGCGGGGATGCAGACGCTCACTCGCGCCTCCGAAACGCGCTGGCTCTGGTCGGGCCGGCGATAAAGGCGCAGATTGATAACGGTCATGCTTAGAGCCCCCATCGAGATCAGCAGCGCGAGCGCCAGCGCGATGGTCAGGATCACGAAGAAGGCTCCGTCTGAGGTTTTCTGGAGGCGATGTTGGGCTCGCGGCCGGTCAGTCTTAGGACGGTGTCGTAGATGGGATTCACGCCGGAAGAGCCCCGACCGAGGATAGTGTCGAAGGCATTGGCGTCACGTGCAATGACGAGTTCGGAAAGGTTACACATGGCCTTGCCCAGAGCGTCGGTGATCTGTCGCTGCCAGAGGCTGGTCGTGGACCGGGCAGGAGGTTCGCAGTGACGCGCGAGGAGGAGAACTTCCGGCTTGCGATCTTCCCAGAACGCCAACTCGATGGCCAGGCACGCCACGCGTGGCGACCTGTCGATCGAATCAAGTCGGGAGGCGATTGCCGCCGCGCCGGGGCGAAGTTGCAGCGGGGCGCGGACGTCTGCGAATTGGCCCTGCGGCGTGATCCAGAAGCTTGGGCGTTCGCTGGTTTCGGTAAGGCGGGCGGCGTACTGGACCATCGCCTTGAACGCCGATGGATCATCGAGATCGACGCCGAACATGCCGAGCTTTCGCATGAAGGCGAACTGCTCGACCATAGTCCGGTCCATGGGCGCGAAGATCTGCCGCTGGGGCGCGAATCGGTCGGCCAGCGCCGTGGTGAGGATTGGATCCCACCAACTCTGGTGGTTGAGCAGGAGCATGGTGGGGCCGGCGTGGCCATCGAGATCGTCCAGGACTTGATCGCTTCCGTGGGCGAGGCGCATCGCGTTGAACGACTTGCGGACCAGGCGACGTCCATACCAGCGGAACAGGCGGCAGAACCACTCTCGGCGATCGTGCGGCAGGATGGCCGATGGCGTGCTCACGGCTGCACTACGCACTCGCTGCAGCGAGTTGCTCGGCTTGTGGCTCGTCGAGTTCGACGCCGTAGTCTTCGCACAGGGACCATGCCGCGGTCACGCCGCTCATGAGCACCATGGGCACCCCCGGCCCGGGATTGACGCTGCCTCCTGCGAGGTAAAGGTTGTCGAGCACCCTGGATCGATTCCGGGGCTTGAAGCCGCCCTTGAGCCGTCCGTGGGATGCCAGCCCGTAGATGGCGCCACCCGTGGCGTTGTACATGTGATCGATCTGCGGCGGCGTGAGGTATCGCTCGACGGCGATGTGTTCTTCGATGTCTTCCATGCCATGACGCTTCAGCTTGTCGATGACGATCGGGCGGTAGTCGAGCAGGGTCTTGCCGGGCTTCCCGCCACGTTCGAGCCACTGGTGTTCGTCGGTCAGTGCGGCGGTGTGGATGAGGATGTAGAGCGCTTCGCCGCCTTCGGGCGCCTGGTCGGGGTCGGTGCGAGAGGGTGCAGCGATGTAGAGCGTCGGATCGCGGGCGGGGATGCCCTTGCGATAGATGTCGTCGAACTCCTGGTGGCTGTGGCGCGAAAACAGGAAGTTGTGGTGGGCCAAGTGCTCGTATTGCTTGCGCAGGCCCAGGTAGAGCACCAGGCCGCTGCATGCGGGCTTGTAGCTGCCGGCGATGCGGCGTCGCTCGAGCGCGGCTCCGTCGGCGCCCTTGAGCAGATCGCCGTAGGTGCGCTGGACGTCGCAGTTTGAGATGACGGCCGAGGCTGTGATCTCGCGCCCGTCGTCGAGTTGGACGCCGGTGGCGTGCTGGCCGTTGGTCAGGATCCTCGCGACGCGGTGGCCGGTAACGCGCTGGACGCCCAGTTCGTCGGCGATGCGATCGAGCGAGCGTGCGACCATGCGGGTGCCGCCCATGGGGTACCAGCAGCCGTGGTCGAGCTGCGCCGAGGCGATGAGGCTGAGCACCGCGGGAGCCATGAACGGGCTCGAGCCAACGTACTGCAGGAAGTGCTCGCACACCTGACGGACGTGCGGCTCTGGGATCATCTTCTCGATCGTGGCGCCGACGGTCGAGTGCAGGCGCATGGCCATGGCGTCCTTGGCCACGCCGGGTTCGGTTGGCGGCTTCCTGATCATGTCGCCGATGCCGCCCAGATCCTTGTAGAAGAAGACCTTCTCGCTGAGGCGGTACATGCGTCGGCTGAAGTCGTAGAACTTGAGGAAGCCATCGCCGGGCTTGGCATCGGGGAACTGCTCGTCCATTTCGCGGGCCCACTGGTGCGGGTCGCGTCGGAGGTCGATGCGCGTGCCATCATCGAAGAAGCACCGCCACTGCGGGTCGAGATCGATCAGATCGATGTAGTCCGATGGCCGCCGGCCCGTGCGCGAGATGATGCCCTTGAGCACCTGTGGCATCGTGATGATGGTGGGGCCCATGTCGAAGGTAAAGCCGCCCTCTTCGAGCAGGTTCATCTTGCCGCCCAGGTGGTTGTTGGCTTCGATGATCGTGACCGGGATGCCCTTGCCGGCCAGTTCGACGGCAGAGGAAAGCCCGGCGAGCCCCCCGCCGACGATTACGACGCCGCCATCTCGGAGCATGTCGCTGGAACGGGTGGATTCGCCCATGGCCGGTCTCCTGCGGCAGTGACTGGCGCCGCTTGCAGGAGTTTAGCCGTCGCCGGTTGGGTCCCCCGCCTCGGTGGGTTCGATGATGCGGCCCATCCCGGGCAGGGGCAGGATTTCCCCGTCTCGACCAACGCGGAGCTGCCCGGTGTCTCGGAGGTATCTGAGGATCGCGACCCGAAGGTCGGTCAGGGCGGCATCACGGGCGTTTCGCGCGTCGAGCAGTTCGCTGAGCGTATCGACCAGTTCCTGGGGCGTGATTTCGTCCTCGCGGATCTGCTGCTCTTCGAGTCGCTGCTCGTTGATCTGGACCTGCCGCTCGGCGAGGATGAACTGGAAGCGGGCAACTTCGATGCTCCGCAGCCGGCTTCGGGCGTCGACGACCACCTGATCGCGGGCTCGTTCGAAGTTCCGCACGGATCGCTCCAGAGCGATCTGGCTGGAACGCAGGCCCAATCGCTCGATCTCTCGATCCAGCGGCAGGCTGAACCGCATGCCGGCGAGATACCGCATGGAATCGGGATCAAATGCAAGGCCGCCTTCCCGCTCGTCTGGGTCGGTGGGCAGGCCGACTTCGGCGAAGGCGTCCAGGTCGGGCAGCAGATTATTTCGGCTGTTGGAGACCGCGCGGCGGGCGTCGAGCACGCGATCGCGCGTGGTCTGGAGATCGAGGCGGTAGAGCAGGGCCAGTTGGGCGGCCTCTGTCGGCGTGGCGACCGGGTCGCTCAGTTCGAGCGTGAGCGGCGCCAGCGCTACGGGCGTGGTAGGGTCCAGGCCCAGACGGATCTTGAAGCTGTCCAGGGCGACGATGTAGCTCTCGAAGGCGCCTTGAAGACGGTTGTTGGCGCTCAACACGCTGCTTTCGGTAATGGACAGTTCGAAGAGAGCGATCTCGCCGGCTTCCTGTCTGGCGCGCTGGCGCTCGAGCGTCTGGCGGAGGTTGCGCAGCTGTTCCTGCTGGTTGCGAATGCTCGCGGCGGTCTGGAGCAGGTTGAAGTACTGGCTGGCGATATCGACCACGTAGTCCCGGCGGAAGCGCTCGAATTCGCGGGCGGCGTAGACCAGGTCTCGCTCGGCCTGGATCAGGTCCTCCCGTGCGACGTAGCCCGCGCCGCGGAGCAGCGGGATGTTTCCTTCGAGCACGAGTTGTGACGACTGGCGGTAGTCTTCGGTAGCGCTCGAACGGAGCTGCTCGGTAGCGTTGACGATCCAGCGGGCGGCAACGTCGCCGCCGTAGGGCAGGCGTTGCGTGAGCCGGAGTTCATTGATGAGCGTGGCGGCGCTGTCGAAGGCGCCGTCGTCGCCCTGGCCGGCGACCTGGAGCGTGGTGTCGTTGAAGAAGCGCGGCCCCCAGAGGTGTCGCTCGCGCAGCAGCGCAATGGCCGAGAGGATGTAGTCTTCCTGCGCGTCGAGAAACTCCCTGCCGGTCTGCTGGCTCTGCGAGAGCACGCCGGCCAGGTCAAGCACCATCACGTCATCGGGAATTGGCGGCGCCTCTGCGCCTTCTTCACCCCCGTACGTCACGCCCACGGCCACGTCGAGTGCGTCGGAAGCGTCGGTGTAGTACGCGTTGAGGCGTTCTTCGACCGAGGCGGCCTCGAGGCGGGCGGCCTCGGCCTGAACGTAGAAGAGGTCCTGCACGTCGGGGTTGCGCGTGTCGGGCGTCTTGTCGAGTTGGGCCTGGCGGTTCTGTTCGCTCGCCTGAGCGTCGGGAAACTCGCGCTGCACCGGCGCGGACTGAGCGCCCACGAGCGATGAGCGATCGAGCACGAGCGTATCGATGCGCCGGTCGATCCGGTCCATGCCGCCGCAGCCCGAAAGCAGGACCAGCACGGCGGCGGCGGGGAGGGCGAGCACGCGGATTGTGGAGCGATGGTTCTGGGGCATGTGCGGCGATGGTACGGCCCGGCTTGGCCTTGGTTGCAGGCGGTGTGGAAGGCGGCATGGCGCTGCGGGGCGCAGGCGTTGATGCGCGGGCTGGGCTGGCCATTCGCGAACTTGGTGTCTAATATCGAGGTTCATCACATCCGGCGGTGTTTGTTTGGCAAGTGATTGGGAATGCCGAACCGCGCATCGTCGAGGGGCGCCGCCCGGGGAGCCAGATACATGCCGACTGTTACCTTTGATAGCCGCAGCTTCATGCTCGATGGACGCCGGATCTGGATCGTGGGCGGCACGGTCTCGTACGCGCACACGCCCCGGGCCGAGTGGGCCGATCGACTGCATGCAGCCCGGCTGTCGGGCCTCAATACGGTCATGGTTCCCCTGGAATGGGCTCGGCACGAGCCGCTGCCCGGGCAGTTTGATTTCGCAGGCGACGCGGACCTGCGCGCCTTCGTCGAACTCGCCCACGAGTCGGGGCTCTACGTCATCCTGCGTCTTGGTCCGGTCTTGGGCGAGGACCACGACTTCGGCGGGCTGCCGACGTGGCTCACGCAGCTTCCCGCCCACGAGCTGCGGGCCGACAGCGGGCCGTTCCTGGAAGCGTGCAGCCGGTACATCAGCGCCGTGGCCGACCAGGTCCGCGACCTCCAGATCAACGCGGCGGGCAAGGGCGGGCCCATCCTGCTCGTCCAGAACGAGCACCAGTGGACGTGCGGCGACAACGAGCTTGGCCCCAAGTACCTCGGTGAACTCTACCGCTACATCCGCGAGGCGGGGCTGAGCGTGCCGGTCATCAATTCGAACAACCTGTGGGCGGGCGAGGAAGCCGAGATCGACTGCTGGGTGGGCAGCGACGACCTGCTGGCCTCGCTGCGCCAGCTGGCCGAGGTGCGGCCCGATCGACCGCGCGTCGTGCTCGACCTTGCCGTGGGCGATCCACCCACGTGGGGCGAGAAGGCCGAGCCGGTCGACGGCGGAGCCCTCCTGCGGCGCATCGTCGAGATCCTCGCCGGGGCCGGGCAGTTCACCCTGGCGCGCTTTGCGCCGGGCAACCACCAGGGCTTCTCGGGCGGGCGGCTGGCCAACCGCTCGTGGTCGTACGCGGCCACCGATCGCGGCGGGCTGGTCGACGCGGCCGGCCGCGCGACGCCGGCGATGCTCGTCGTGCGCCGCGCGTGCATGTTCGCCAGCAGCTTCGCCCGCGTGCTTGCGCACCTCAACCCCGAGCTGCGCCCGATGGTGGTCCACCCCGGCGAGCCGCCGCGTGACGCCAAGGGCCAGGTGTCCATCGTCCAGCTCAACGGCTCCCAGGGCGGCGTGGCCCTGGTCTTCGATCTGGCCGCGGGCGGCAAGGCCCGCGCTTCGTGCACCCTGCTGCTGGCCGACGGCACCACGCTGCCGGTGCATCTGGGCGAGCAGGGCGTGGCCTGGCTCCTGCACGACATCAAGCTGACCAGCAAGCACACGCTGGACTACACCAACCTCAGCGTGCTGACCAGTTCGGGCTCGATGATGGTCGCCTTCGGCCCGGCGGCCACCGAGGGCATCGTGTGCATCAACGGCTCGCCCCTGCACGTGACCGTGCCGCGCGGCAAGAGCCCCCAGGCCCTCGAGCACGAGGGCGTGCTGGTCATCGTGTGCAACGAGCAGCAGGTCGACGAGTGCTTCGTGCACGACGGCAAGGCCTACGTGGGCGTGGCGGGCGTCGCCGCCGACGGCACGCCCATCGCCCTGCCGGGCTCGAAGAACTACATGAGCGTCGAGGCCGACGGCACGATCAAGACCCACGACCACGAGGCCCCCGCCGCGGGCGGCAAGAAGGCGCCCAAGCGCATCGCGCTGGACTGGTCGACCGCCGATACCGAGGAGTACTGCACCGGCGAGAGCGCCAAGTACGCCAGCATCGACGGCCCGGCCGACCTTGCGACCCTAGGCGCCCCCTCGGGCTACGGCTGGTACCGCATCACCGGAAAGCTGAGCGGCGAGAAGGTGAAGCTCGCCTTCCCCGAGGCGGCCGACCGCCTGCACGTGTATCTCGAGGGCCAGACCCTCGGCGTCGCGGGTTTCGGGCCCGGTGCTGCCGAGACCGTCGACGCCAAGCTGCCCAAGACCGACACCTCCATGGTCGTCCTGGCCGAGAACCTGGGCCGGGCGGCCGCGGGCATCCTCTTCGGCGAGCGCAAGGGCGTCTTCGGCCACGCGTTCGAGCTCGAGCCGCTGGAGATGGAGGGCCCGATCGTCGAGCAGCACGCCCCGACCGATCTGCTGGGCTTCCGCAGCCCCATGTGGAACGTCCACCAGAACGACCACACGGCCCCCTTCCGCTTCGTGTGGAACTTCACCCACCGGCGCAAGAGCCCGCTGTTCCTCTCGATCGCCGGCGGGCTGGGCCGCGGGCTCTTCCTGCTCAACGACGAGCCCCTGGCGTGCTTCGACGACGCCGGCTTCACCGGGCTGAAGCTCGAGCCCGAGGAGATCAAGCGCGGCGCCAACGTGCTGCACCTCGCCCTGCACGACGACGGGGTGGTCGGCCCCCAGACGATGGACGAGGGCGAGGCGATGCTGGCCACCATCAAGGCCGCCCTGCGCATCGACGAGGGCACGAACGAAGTCACGGCCAAGGCCGACTGGGCCTTCGCCAAGTGGGAGAAGCCCGCCCCCAGCGCCTACGAGCCCGTGCCCAAAGCCAGCCTCAAGACCGCCGGCAAGCCATCCTGCCCGGCCTGGTGGAAGACCGGCTTCGAGTGGACCGATCCCGGCCTGCCGCTGTTCGTCGACCTGAGCGGCATGACCAAGGGCCAGGCGTACGTGAACGGCCAGCACCTGGGCCGCTACTTCGTCGCCACGGCCGACAGGAAGGCCACCGGCAACCAGACCACGCTCTATGTCCCGGCCAGCTGGCTCAAGGCGGGCAAGCACAACGAGCTGGCCCTCTTCGACGAGCACGGGGCGGCCCCGGCGAAGGTCAAGCTGGGCTACGACGCCAGTGCGGCGGTCATCGCCGGCTGAGTCCTCGCCGCCATTCGGGCGTGCCCACCGGCCATACCCGCCCGGCCCGGCGAGGTGGGGGCATGGCCCGGCCGGGCCCCGATCCAGCCGGCTCCGGCGCGCAGCGCACGCCCTGCGCTGCGCGCTCTGGCTCCCCAGGACCGCTCCTGGGCTCTCCAAGACCGGTCTTGTGCTCCCTGGGATCGCTCCTCGGCCCCCGTGGCGCGCAACGCAGAGCCTGCGCTGCGCGCCCCGGGGGCCGTGAACGGGTGTTCCGCCCCCCGGCAGCGCATCATGGCTTCCCGAGCGCGCAACGCAGACCCTGCGCTGCGCGCTCGGGGAGCGGTGATGGACCCCGCCCGAGCCACCGTGGAATGAGAAAACGCCGATTCCAGGCGGATTCCTGCGTGCGGCGAGCCTTCGGCGGGCTCCACCGGGTGTTCGGGGGCCTAGAACCCCGCCATGCCCGGCCGAGCATCGCGCCCTGGAGCCGAACTTGCGCGCCACGTGCTCGCGGCGGGGCTCGCCGCTGGCATGCTCCTGGCCCTGGTCGCCGGGGCCTTCGCGCCCGCCCTGCCGGGGAGCGCCGTGGTGGTGCGGGTGGGGTCGCTGGTCGTCGGTGGCTGCTGCGTCCTCGGGCTGGTCGTCCTCATGCGGCCGCGGCAGGCACGTTCCACGCCCGGAGCCAGGCCCATCTGCCCGCAGTGCGGACAGGACCTCACCGAAGTTCCCGCAGAGATCAGCGGGCGGACCACCTGCCCTTCCTGCGAGATGACCTGGGCCTTCGGGCGCGACCGCGCGGCGTGGCGCGAGGAAGCGCCTGCAGGGCGGATGGCATCGCCGGGCGCGGATCCGGACGCGCCGATCCCCTTCCCGGGCGCCGCCACGACGGGGCGCCGGACGGGCCACGCCGGGCGTTCGATCCGCCGGGCCCGGTGGCGAGCGCTGACCACGTGGACGGTGATCCTGCTGCTGACGCTCTTCCTGACCGGGGCCGCGTCGCACGTGCTGGTGGTTGCGATGGGGCACACCGGCCCCTACGCGACGCTCGTGGGCCTGGCCATCCTGGGCGGCGTCCCGATCGCGGCGGTCCTGGTGGCCGGGGTCGTCGCCTTCGTGCGGGCGGGGCGGGCGTAGGCGGGGGATCAGGCCGGCGGTGCGCCCGTGATGGACGCCACCGCGCCCGTGGGCGTGAACGTGGCGGTCTCGTAGTCCCAGCTGCCCGCCCGGGCGGACCACGCCCACGCGCCATCGCCATTTTCGCTGGGCCACCAGCCGTACGCCATGCGCGTGTCCCGGGAATCGCCCTCGCGGATCAGCAGCATCGGCCGGCCGTCGTGCTCGTGCAGGGTGATGCTGAAACCCCCGGGGCCGGCGACGCGGTGGAAGGTGTGCCGGTATGCGCCGTCCTCGTGGCGGAAGAAGGCCATGGCCGCCGCGTGGGCGCCCTCGGTCCGCAGGCGCTCAAGGTCCAGGTATCGCGCGCCCGCCCCGGCGGCGGGAACCCACAGTTGCAGGTACTCGGGGTTCTGGTCGCCGCTGAGTTCGATCTCCATCTCGGCCACGGCGAGGCCTTCCATCGCCGGGCCGTGCACCTTCGCGATGGCGGCGGCATCGGGGCGCGGGCTGAACAGGTGCATCGGCCAGCGGCGCGGGGTGATGGGCCTGGCGTACATGAGCTGGTCGAGGGCGCGTTCCGCGTGGGCGCCCACGGCCTTGAACCGGTACGCCGGCTCGGCCAGCCGCGGATCGGCCCGGAAGACCTCGCCCGTGTCGTATCGCAGCTCGTAAAACAGTTCCTCGTGGTCCGCGAGCGGGAAGCTCATGCCCAGCAGGCGGACGCCCTCGGCCCGGACGGCGGTTTCCTCGCGCATCCGGGCGGCGCGCTGCTCGTCGGTGACGATCCCCTCGGCCGGCGGCAGGAAGCGCGCCGGCTCGTGCACCATGGCCAGCGCGAGCGGCTCGAGCCAGGGCTCGATGAGCGAAGCGCGGAACGCCGAGTTGCGGTAGTTCTTTACGAAGTCCCAGTCCCACCACTCGGCGGCCTCGATGCGTTCCCAGGGGACCGGTGGCTCGACGTCCCCGATGGCCAGATCCATCGCCGCGATCCGGCGCGCCGCGTCGAGGATGGCGGCGCTCCCGTCGTATCGCGCGCCGTCCTTCGTGAGCGCCGGCGGCGGGGGCCAGGTGAGCCAGGATTCCGGCGTGCCAACCTCGGGCGGGTTCGTCAGGAACACGAAGGACGCAACCACGCCGCCCTCGATGGGTTCGGCGATGTCGGCGCCGTCATTCCACGAAAGGAACCACAAATCCACGTCGCCGGCGTCCATGCGCCCGGCCAGCCCCTCGGCCAGCGTCGCGCGCGGGGACTCGTCGGCCAGCCGGACTTCGAGCGTGGCGGGCGGATCGCCCTTGATGGCCTCGAGTGTTTCGAGCGTGAGCGCGACGGTGTGGGGCTGGTCGTCGGCGCTGGACGCCCGGACGCCCGCGATGCGGGCCGTCACGACGAGATTCGCGTTCGCCGTCCGCCATTCCAGCGTGGGCGGCTCCTCGTAGGCGCGATGGGAGAGGCCGAAGCGCTGCGTGGGGTCGGCAACGAGGGCGGCCAGAACGGTGAGGACGATCGCGGCGGCGTGCATGGCGGGCCCCGGCGTGCGCAGGAAGGAATCGGCGCCGCGCATCGCGACGCCGGGCATCGGTACGGCGACGCCCGGCGTGGAGTTCTGGATCTTCGCGCATGGGCGCTGGTGTTACGGACGCGTGACGGTGGGCGTGCGGACCAATCCCGGCTACTCGGCCATCGGGATGTCAACGTTCAGGTCCGAAGCGCACTTCTTCGCGTCCTCGTAGCCCGCGTCGGCATGCCGGAACACGCCCATCATGGGGTCGTTGGTGAGCACGCGCTTCAGACGCTCGGCGGCCTTGGCCGTGCCGTCCGCCACGATGACCTGGCCGGCGTGCTGCGAAAAGCCGATGCCCACGCCGCCGCCATGGTGGAAGCTCGTCCAGCTCGCCCCGCCCGCCGTGGCGACGGCGAAGTTGAGGATGGCCCAGTCACTCACCGCATCCGTCCCGTCCTTCATGGCCTCCGTCTCGCGGTTGGGGCTCGCGACGCTGCCGCAGTCCAGGTGGTCTCGGCCGATCACGATGGGAGCGGAGACTTTGCCGGTCTTGACCAGGTCGTTGAAGATCAGGCCCGCCTTGTCGCGCTCGCCCAGGCCCAGCCAGCAGATGCGCGCGGGCAGGCCCTGGAAGCCGAAGCGTGGGGCGCAGTTGTCCAAGTCGCCGGATTCGAGCGCGGCGGGGTTCTTATGACATCCCAGGACCCAGTCGTGCAATCGCGCGTTGTACTCGTTCTCCTCGCGGGGGAAGGCGTCCAGGATCGCCTTGTCGGTGACGTAGATGTCCCGCGGATCTCCCGACAGCGCCACCCAGCGGAAGGGCCCGCGGCCCAGGCAGAACTGCGGGCGGATGAAGGCGGGGACGAAGCCGGGAAAATCGAAGGCGTTGGCCACGCCGGTGTCCTTGGCGCGCTGGCGGAGGTTGTTGCCGTAGTCGAAGGTGATGGCGCCGCGGCTCTGGAGCTCGAGCATGGCGCGGACGTGGCGGGCCATGGATTGGAGGCTGAGCTGCTGGTAGGCGTCCGGGTCATCCTGTCGCACCCGCTTGGCCTCCTCGAACGTGTACTCGATGGGCGTGTAGCCCTCGAGCGGATCGTGCGCGCTGGTCTGGTCGGTCAGGGCGTCGACCTTCTCATTGCGCTCGATCAAACGTTCCAGCAGCTCGATGGCGTTGCACACCACGCCGATGCTGCGCGCCTCGCCGGCCTTGGTGCATTCGAGGGCCCGGTCGATGGCGGCGTCGAGCCCGTCGACGATCTCGTCGAGGTACTGGTCGTGCTCGCGCTTCCTGAGGCGAGACGGGTCCACGTCGGCGATGAGGCAGACGCCGCCGCAGAGCGTGACCGCCAGCGGCTGGGCGCCCCCCATCCCCCCGCAGCCGGCGGTGATGCAGAGCTTCCCTTTCAGGCTTCCGCCAAAGTGGTCCCTCGCGCACTGGGCGAAGGTCTCGTAGGTTCCTTGCAGGATCCCCTGCGTGCCGATGTAGATCCACGAGCCCGCGGTCATCTGGCCGAACATCATGAGCCCGGCCTTCTCGAGCTCGTCGAAGTGGTCCTGCGTGGCCCAGTGGGGCACGAGGTTGCTGTTGGCGATGAGGACGCGCGGGGCGTCTTCGTGCGTGCGGACGACGCCCACGGGCTTGCCGGATTGGACCAACAGAGTCTCGTCGGCTTCCAATCTCTTGAGCGTGGCGATGATGGCCTCGTAGCTCGCCCAGTCTCGCGCCGCCCGTCCCCGGCCGCCATACACAACGAGATCCTCGGGCCGCTCGGCGACCTCGGGGTCGAGGTTGTTCATGAGCATCCGCATGGCGGCCTCGGCCTGCCAGGTCTTGCAGGACATGGTCGAACCACGCGGGGCGCGGATGGTCGTTGGGGTCGTGGTGGTCATGGTGGATTATTCGCCCGTGTTCCCGGTGGCCGCGAAGTCGAAGATGTCGGCGAAGGCGTCGCTCCTGATCATCGCCGAAACCGACTCGATCGCCGGGGCGGGGCTGCGATCGGCCGAGAACGAGGGCACGACGGTCCGGATCCGCTTCATGGCCTCTTCCACGGCCGGACCGCTCGTGAGCGGCCGGTGGAACTCCACGCCCTCGGCGGCGCAGATGATCTCGATGGCGACGACATTCTCGGCCAGTTCGAGGGCCCTGGCGGCCTTGGCGGCACCGCGCGGCCCGAAGCTGTTGTAGTCCTCGATGCCGGCGCTCGTGGGGAGATTGATGACGCTGGCCGGGCTGGCCAATCCGGCGATCTCGTTGACCAATGCGGCCGACGTGTACTGGGCGATCATGAGTCCGCTATGCAGGCCGGGACCGTGGGAGAGGTAGGGCAGCAGGTGCGTCTCGGGATCGCTGGCCGCCAGGATGGCGAACACACGCCGCTCGCTGATGCCCGCGACGTGGGCGATGGAGATCGCAAGCGTGTCGAGCGCGATGGCGATGGGCATGCCGTGGAAGTTCCCGGCGCTCACGACGTCGAGCGTGTCCTCGTCGATGCCCAGGGGGTCGGCCTTCTCGAAGAGCAGCGGGTTGTCGGTGACGGCGCCAAGCTCTTGCTCGATGGCAACGCGCACGTGGGATGCGGCATCGACGGCCGCGCCCAGCACGTACGGCGAGCAGCGGAACGAATACGGATCCTGCACCCTCGGGTCGTCGGTCTGGTGGCTCTTCCAGATGGCGCTGGGTTGGAGGAGTCTTAATAGCTTCGCGGCGACATCCGCCGTGGCGGGCTGGTTGCGGGCCGCGTGCACGCGGGGATCGAGATAGGACGCGCTCGCCCGGAAGGCGTCGATCGAGATGGCGTTGGCGACCAGGGCGCTGGTCATCAGGCGATCGAAATCGTGCACGAGCAACGCGCCCCGCGCGGCCATCAGGTGCGTGCCGTTGATGAGGGCCAGGCCTTCTTTCGCTTCGAGGGTGATCGGTTCGATGCCGGCGTCCTTGGGCGTGCGGCCGTCGATGGTCGGCGCCTCGCCCATCATCGAGAGCACCGCGTGGGCCAGGGGCGCCAGGTCGCCCGAAGCGCCAACCGAGCCCAGCGACGGGACGACCGGCGTGAGCCCGGCGTTCAGCCAGGCGAGGATCGTGTCGACCACGATCGGGCGCACGCCGGAATGGCCGCGCGCAAGGGACGCCGCGAGCAGCAGCATCATGGCCCGAACGGTTTCTTCGGCGAGCGGCTCGCCCACGCCCGCCGCGTGGCTGCGGATGAGGTTGGCCTGGAGCTCGCGGAGCTTCTCGGAGTTGATGCGGGTGCGGGCCAGCGAGCCGAAGCCGGTGTTGATGCCGTAGTAGGCGTTGCCGTCGGTGGTCAATGCCTCGAGCTTCGAGCGCATGGACTCGAGCCGCTGGTTGACGGCCGGGTCGACCGCGACGGGGCGCTTCCGGCGGGCGACTGCGACGACGTCGTCGATCGAAAGGGCGGACGCATCGAGCAGCAGGGGGGCGTCTTTGGGCATGGGGGCGATTCTTGGCCCGCCGCCGACGGCAACGGCCCGGGACGATGGCGAATTCACGGGCGATGGACCCCCGAACAAGTAAAGTGTAGACTAACAGTCGATGGGGGAACCGCCACACGACGATGCGCAGCGGGAACTGGCGGACCTGCGCGCGCAGCTCCGGGCGATGCAGCAGCGACTCGACGCGCTGGAGGCGAAGCTCGCCGCGGAGGCAACGGCCCCGGCCGAGCCCGAGCCCCAGCAGCCCGAACCGGAAGCGCCCAGGGCCAGGCCGCTCTTCGAGGAGCTCCGCGAGAAGAAGATGGCCGCGGCCGCCGCGCGCGACGATGCGCCCCCGGCGGCGGCCGCACCGCCCGTGCCCGCAGAAGAACCCGAGCCCGGAGCGCCGCCAACGCGACCGCGGCGCACGTGGAACCTCTCCGAGCTCGAGTGGCTGGTGGGGGCCAAGGGCATCGTGCTGGCCGGCGTGCTCGTGCTGGTCATCGCCGCCGGCTTCTTCTTGAAGGAAGCCTGGGACCGAGGCTGGGTCGACCAGGTGCCCGGCTGGGTGCGGTGCTCGCTCGGCGCGGCGTTCGGCATCGCGCTGGTCGTCGTGGGCGAGTTCTTCCGCCGCAGGATCAACGACCTGGCCTCCAGCGGCGTGAGTGCGGCGGGGCTGGCGATCGTGTTCGGCTCGATCCTGGCCGCGGCGCGGATCTACGAGCTGATGCCGATGCCGGTGGCCTTCGGGTTGCTCGCGCTGACCTCGCTCGCCGGCGTGCTGCTGGGGGCGCTCTCGAACCGTGTCTTGCTGGCCGGGCTGTCGTTGGTCGGCGCGTTCGTGGTGCCGCTGGTGGTGCGAACGGATTCCCCCTCGTTCGTGGCGCTGCCGGCGTACCTGCTGGCATTGCTGGCGATGGGCCTGACGCTGGCGGGCTGGAAGGGCAGCGGATTCGCCGTCATCCGCCGGCTGGCCTGGTGGGGCACGGCCACGCTGGGCACGCTCTGGGGCGTGGCGATCATCGACGACAGCCTGTGGTCGCCGCTGGTGTTCGCGGCCCTCGTGTGGGCGATGACGATCGCCGAGCTGGTCGCCTCGGCACGGTTCTTCGCGCGGCTGCGGCCCAGCGTGGCGTGGCCCGAGGAATCCACCGCCGGCCTGGTGCAGCGCGAGCCGGGTGCGGCCATCGAGCTCGATCTGCGCACGCTGTGGACGCCCGAGGCGCGATGGATCAACTCGGTGTTTGGTGTGACCGTGTGGGCGGTGCTGCTCATGGGCTACGCCGTCTTCGAGCACGCGCCCGGGCGCGAGTGGATCGTGCCGGCGGCGATGATGGCGGCCTCGCTCATCGTCGCGTTCGTGGTCGCGCCCGAGGGCCGGCGGTTGTGGGCCCGCGTGCCCTCGGCCCGCTCGGCGCTCGCAACGGCGCTGGCGATCGACGCGGCGGGCCTGCTCGCGCTCACGATCGCGGTGGGGTTGGGCGGGGCGGCCGAGGTCATCACCTGGGCCCTGGTCGGCCTGGCGGCGATCGCCTTCGGCGTATGCATGCGCTTCCACGCGGCTAGCGTGCTGGGGCTGCTGTTCATGGGCTTCGGCTTCGCCCGGCTGGTGACGTTCGACCTGGGCAACGCCGTGTACCTGCACGCCGACGGCGCGCTCGAAACCATCGGGGCGATGGGGCTTCGCTTCGGCTCGTGGTCGGCCCAGATGGCGATCGTGGCGGGCACCGTCACGGCCGCGGCGGTGATGCTGCGCCGCTCGCCGTATCGGCACGCGACGGCGGTTATAGCCCTAGCCACGGTCGCGCTCGCGTTCATCGGGCCGGGCAGCGAGGGGCTGCCGCTGGGCGCTGCGTGGGCCGTGCTGGCGGTGGGGGCGGCGTACTTGGCGGTGGCCATCGGGCGCGCCGACCTGCGGTTGGCGTCGCTCGTCCTGCTTGGCGTTGGCACAGTGACGACTGGCATTGCCGCCGCGATCGCCCTGCACGGCGCCCGGCGATTGCCCGCGAACGTGGCGCTCTCGTGGACCGACGCGTCCTGGGCGCTGCTGGTGGTCGCGGTGATGTGGGTCGTCGCCAGCGCGCTTCCACGGCTCGCGCCGCTGGCGAGGATGGCCGGCGCAGGCGTGGCGGTGCTGGCGTTCGCGGCGATGTTCGTGGGCGACGGGACGCCGATGGCCACGCTCATGCTCTGCTGGACGCTGCTGCTGGTGGCCCTGAGCGTGCTGGTCGCGGCGGATGTTCGCGCGCTGCGGGGCTGGTTGCTGCCGACGCTGGCCGCGGGCGCAACGCTCGCGATGGGCGCCTTGTGGATCGGCCAGCGCGCGGTGACGGACTGGGAAGCCATCGACGCGGCGCCGTTGCTGCACCGGGCGATCCTCACGTCGTTGCTCATCATCGCGAGCATGCTGGCGGTCGGCTGGCGGTTGAAGCGCGCGGCCGTGGTCGAGGGCGTGCCCTGGAACCAGGCCGAGGTGCGCGCGGCCCTGCGCCTGGCGGTGTTCGTGGCCGCGGGCGTGCTGGGGCTGGCGATGAGCTCGTCGGAGGCCTACCGGGCGGTTCAATGGATGGGCGTTGCCGGCGAGGCCGCGCCGGACGCGGCGCTCAGCGTCTGGTGGGCGCTCTACGCCGTGGCCACGATCGCCCTGGGCGTGCGCCTCGGCGCCGCCGGCGTGCGCTGGGCGGGGCTCGCGCTGCTGGGCGTGACGGCTTCGAAGGCCGTGCTGCTGGACATGGCCGCCCTCGACGGCCTGACGCGCATCATCGGCTCGGCGGTGGTTGGGCTCATCCTGCTGGGCGCGGGCGTGGGCTACGCGGCGATGATGGGTCGGTCGCCAGCGGCTCCCGGCGGCGGGGGAACAACGCCCCGCTGAGCCCGGTTGGGCCGGCCCCGCGTTGTTCCAGTCCGGATTGTTGGAGGAAGCTACATGCCCACCACCAGCCACACGATCGAATGTCCCGGCGGCCACGCGCTGGCGGCCAGGCTCGACGAGCCCGAGGCCGATGCGTCCGCCTACGCGCTCTTTGCCCACTGCTTCACGTGCTCAAAAGACTCGATCGCCGCATCGCGGGTGTCCAGGGCGCTGGCCGACCGCGGCATCGGCGTGCTGCGGGTCGATTTCACCGGGCTCGGCCAGAGCGAGGGGGCGTTCGCCGAGTCCACGTTCACGGGCAACATCGCCGATCTGCGAGCCGCCTGCGCGTGGCTGGGCGACAATCGGCGGCCGCCGGGCCTGCTCATCGGCCACAGCCTTGGCGGCGCCGCGGTGCTTGCACTGGCCGGTGCGGGCGGTGAAGCGATCTCGAGCGTGCGGGCCGTGGCGACGATCGGCGCCCCGGCCGACCCCGAGCACGTCACCCACCTGTTCAGCGCCGGGCTCGACGAGATCCGCCGCGATGGCTCGGCCGAGGTCAGCATCGGCGGCCGCCCGTTCCGCGTGGGCGCGGCACTGGTCGACGACCTGCAGCGTCAGGACCCAGAGCGCACGATCGCGAACCTGCGACGCGCCCTGATGATCTTCCACTCGCCGGTCGACCGCATCGTGGGCATCGACAACGCCGCCACCATCTACGGCTGGGCCAGGCATCCCAAGAGCTTCGTGAGCCTGGATCAGGCCGACCACCTGCTGACGGACAAGGCCGATGCCGAGATGGTCGCCGGCGTGCTGGCGGCCTGGGCGGGGCGGGTGCTCTCGTCCGAGCCGGCGCCCTAGTCGCAGCCGGCGGCGAAGGCCCGCTCGAAGGCGAGAAAGTCGACGACCGTCAGCACGCCATCCGCGTCGTAGTCGGCCCCGGGATCGCCGGCGAGGAAGCGGTTGGTGAACTCGAGGTAGTCCAGCACCGTCGCGGCGCCATCGCCATCGAGGTCTCCCGGGCACGGCCGGCACGCCGAAAGACCATGCACACGCACGAAGCCGGCGCTGCGCCCGGCGGCGACGAGCAACTCGTCGGCCGTGAAGGCCACGGCGCGCACGTCGGTCTGGTAGAGGCTGCCCAGTTCCAGCGGTCGGGCGGGCTCGCCCACGTCGACCAGCCGGACTCGGTCGGCCGTCTCGATCACCAGCACCTCGTCTCGCAGCACGAGCATGCCCGGTTCGTCCAGGGCGCCCTCGCCCTGGCCCAGGAGGACCGGGTGCGCCGGATCGGTGACGTCCAAGACGCGTACACGCCCGCCGGCCAGCACGTACGCCAGTCCATCGGCCAGCAGCACGTCGCGCACCACCGCGCCGGCGTCGTACTCGCCCAGTTCGCGCGGTCGGATGGCATCCGACACGTCGGTGAACGCCACCGTCGATCCCTCGCGCTCGGCCGATGCGATCAGCGAACCCTCTGCGTCCAGCCGGAATGGGCAGCGGGCGAACGCGGCCGGCCCGAGCACGCGGGGACTGGCCGGGTCGGCGATGTCCAGCAGGATCAAGCCCTGGGGGCACGGCACCGCGATGGCCAGCACCGCGCCATCGATCGAGGCGTCCAGCACGGGCCAGGGCAGCGCTTGCCCGGAAACGAACGCGGGCGCCGCCGGCTCGGCGAGCGACCACGATTCCACGCCCTCCTCGGTCGCCAGCACGAGCAGATCGTCCTCGCGCCACAAGCCCGTGATCCGAGCGCCGGCCTGGCGCGTGGCGATGGCCCGCGGGTCGGTCGGGTCGGTGACGTCCAGCACGGTCAGGACGGCGTTGCGCGCGGCGTACGCGTGCGATTCGTGCGCCGCAAGCACCGCCGGCCGCGGCTCGATCCGCACGAGCCCGAGCCGCGAATCGACGACGGGGCGCGCCAGGTCGACGGCCAGCAGCGACCGGTCGCCTGCCAGCACGGCGTGGCGGCCGAGCAAGACCGCGTCGGACGCGAAGCCGGTGATGTAGGCCCGCACGTCAGTCAGATCGTCCGGATCGCGCGCATCCAGCACGCGCACGATGGTGTTGGGCCGGCCGATGACGGCCTCGTCGGCGTCGAACGCGGCGACGACCGCGAGCGAGCCCAGGCTGGCCACCGCCTGTGGCACCAGGTCGGCGCGGCGGCCGGCTTCGCGCGGGTTGGCCGGGTCGCGCAGGTCGAAGGCCACCAGGCCGACGTTCCGGCAGGGCACCAATGCGGTCGTGCCGGCCACCGAGAGCCCCATGGCGTTGTCGGGCAGGCGGACGTGCCCCAGCCGCCGGTAGGTGTTGGCGTCGGGCACCCACCGCGTGGTCAGGCCATCGCGGTTGACGCCCACGAGCACGCTGCCCATGAACGCGAAGTGCAGCGAGCCGCCGCCGATGCCCGAGCTGACGCCCTCGATGGGGTTGGTCGGGTCGCCCACGTCGTACAGGTGCAGCAGCGAGTCGAGCATCGTCACCGCGAGGATGCCCCCGCCCTCCACGCCCCGGCCCGAGGCCAGCCCGGTGATGGTCCAGCCGGGCTCGAAGCGGTGGAGCTCGCGCATGGACGAGGGGTCGGTGGCGTCGACGGCCACCAACGTTGTGTCGTCGGCCAGCCAGGCCACGCCGCCAACGACCTCGATGCGATCGACCGTGGGCATGCCCTCGGGCTCGAAGGTGGCGATCAGCTCGGGCCGCGCCGGGTCGCTGGCGTCGTACACCGCCATGCCCGGGCCGCTCGCCAGCACGTAGCGCCCCATTCGCTCCAGGTCGGTCGCCCGCCGGGGTTCGGCCTGGGGCCAGGCGAAGGTCGCGGCGGCCTCGCAGGCCGCGCCGCCGGCGTGGGTGCGTTCGGGCTGCGCGACGGCCGGACCGGTCGCCGCCAGCAGCGCGACGCACAGCACAGACGCGGGTGCGATCGTCGGATAAGGGCGTGGACGCATGGCGGGCGCTCCTGGTTGTGTGCGGTGCGGGGGGGTGGGGGGAATGGCACCCTTGTGTCGGCCCGCCGGACGCGCCGCCATGAACGCGGCCATAAGGCGCGGTGGGGCGCTAGGGCGTCGCCGCGGCGGCTGGGGTGGCGGCGGTGGCGCAAGTGGGGGTGGCGGGCGTGGGGGCCGTTGGCTGCGGCTTGGCCTGCACGTCCTGCGCCGCCCGCCCGCCCGAGCGCTTCTGCGTGCCGAAGAACACGGCGCTCCCCTGGGCCCAGTCGCTGCGGCCGCCGTTGCTGCGCAGGGCGCGCACGCGGTAGCGTACCAGCCGCAGGCCCTCGGGGACCTCGTCGTCGATGAAGCGCCTGGCCGACACCACCATCAGGGGTTGGTAGGGAGGCTCGAAGGGTGGATCGTGATCGTCCGGCCGGTCGATGGGCACGAGCTGGCGCTCCACCTCGTACACCAGCGAGCCGCGGCCCTCGTCGTCGATCTCGAACCGGACCTCGATCGACCCGTCGTTGCGCAGCGCGTGCTCGAATGCGCGCGGCGGGGGCGGCGCCGGCAGGGGCGTGCGCGTCCCGGGCGGCGCCATGCGGGCCCGCGCGTAGACGCCCTTGTCGCCCGTGGTCTTGGCCACGCCGTCGATGATCTCGCTGAGCCCGGCGAACTCGCGGCGCAGCTCGGCAATGCGCTGGCGCTTGGTGAGCGTGCGCGCTTTGGCGACGTCGCGGGCCTTTTGGGCCTTGCGCAGCGCGTCGCGGGCGGCCTCGTAGCGTTCCACCAGGGCCTGCACGCGGGCCTCGTCCAGGCCGAAGCTCATCGGGTCGACCGCCTGCCAGTGGGCGAGCATGGTCGCGATGTCCTGGATGAACGTCTCCTGCCGCTTGCTCGCCCGACGGGCCATGGCGCGATTCCTCCCGTGCCGGGGCCGCGGGCCACGCCGCCGCCGGTGCTCGAACGGGCATCGGCGTTCCCGGGGCCCCGCTCCAGCGGATCCGTGCCGCGTGGGGGCATACCGGTGCCACCAGTCGCCACCGCCCGCCCCGACGCCATCGCATCGTGCCCCAGGAGCGTGGGCACGATGCGCTGCATTGCGGGCGGGCGGGCCCGGGCCCGGTCCCTGGAACCGACGCCGTCGAAGGATCCGCCACGGCCGCCGTCGCGGGCTCGACCGGGCTCGTGGGGCCGTCGGGGCCCCTTGTTGGGCGGCCGAGTGGCCACGGGCCGCGTCACGGGGGCGCGGTTGCTTCGGGAAACCCCGGCTGGGCCAGCGGCGTAGAGTCGGTGGTCATGCGCGGCCGCGGACTCGGCTGACGGCGGTGTGACGACCGACGCCAACATCGCCTATGACGTACGTAGCCGCAATGTGTTGGCAGTTGTTCGTGCTCGACCAGAAGCCGCGGCCCCCCGAGGCCTGGGGACGATCCAGTTGCCAGCGCCGGCCGCATTGCCGCTGCCGGGGAATCGCGTGAGATCAAGTCCATGTCACCACATCAGTTTCGGCGAATGACCAGATCGACGTGCTTCGCTGCTCTCTTCAGTGGCTGGTTCGCATGCCACGGGATGGCACATCGACCGTGCAACCAGGACGCAACTGTGCCCACGGATCGTCGGTCGCAATCCAGACTCATTTCACCGGGTGAGGAGAGCCCGCAGCCCGTCGTGCGCCATGTTGCAACGGCGGGGCCATTCCAGAACATCACCATGGTCAGTCACATGCATCGAACGGACCGCGGCTCTGTTCTCGTTGTGGGACCCCTTGGCGCCGTTGAGATCGACGGGCAGAAGCGCGTGCTCCGCTCCGTCGATTTCGATTGGTGGCCGGCCGAAGTGGATCGACAGAGTCTTCGGCCGAGCCCGTTTCGAAAGGTCAAGCCGACTCAGCTCGATGACGACGAGTTTCTGGAGTTTGTGCGATGGGACAGTTATCAGTTCACAACGAGTATTGATGCAGTGGATCACGACGGCTCATACCTCTGGTCTTTATATCGGAGTCGCGAACCACTCGAAGAAGAGTCCGAGTTCTTCGATATGATGTTGCTGACCACGGCGAATATGCATGAAGACCTCGGGATCATCGTGGCCAGCGGCTTTCCGACCCACGAAGCAATCATCCTGGATGCCAGGGCCGAGATCGTGGGTCGCCAGCAAGTTCCCGGACCGTTGCTCAGTTCAAGCAGGGCGACGTGTTTGAGCGGAGG
The DNA here is from genome assembly GCA_040221175.1 of Phycisphaerales bacterium. Lineage (NCBI taxonomy): Bacteria > Pseudomonadati > Planctomycetota > Phycisphaerae > Phycisphaerales > Phycisphaerales bacterium. The sequence continues at coordinate 503,377 of JAVJVK010000019.1, read as the reverse complement.
CGCCGCCGGGACGGTCGCCATCGTGGCGGCCGGAGATGAAATCGTTCGAATGACCGCAAAAGGTGTCCCTATCCAGAAGTGGAAGTTTTCTGAACTGCTAGAACTGCCCGAGACCGCCAAAGCTCCACGCGTTCTGTCAATATGGAGTTCGAGAGCGACGGACGCGCGCGAGCGAGCGATCGTGGCCAACGTGGTAATTGACAGTATGAGCACCTATTGGCAGATCAGTCTTGACGACGATGCCGCGATTGTTGGTGCGAAGCAAATCCACGGGCAAGAGGCTCGGTACCGCGAGGGAGCGCCGCTTGTTCTTGGGGGCCGAGAATACAGCCTTCGAGCCGAGACTCCCGATGCGAACCATCCCTCCACGATTGCAAGCGTGATCCTCGCTACGAGTGAAAGGGATGTAGGAAGCATTGACCTTCGGTCGAGCGCGTTCGTCGATGCGCTTCCACAGGTTGTCAGCATGGGGACACGTGACGGTATCGAGATGGTCTGGTTAGCGTGGGGTCCGGAGATCTTCGAGATTCATGTATCGATGGAGGAATAGGCCTGAACCGCTTGGAATGCGGTCCGTCGCCCCGACCTCATGCGTCGGCGAGTCCTGTCGCCCGACCGCCTCTGGTCATACAACTTGGTCGTGGCGATCGAGGCATGCCCGAGCCACATCTGGACGTAGGCGATGTCGGCCTGGTGCTCAAGGGCGTTGGTGGCGGCGGTGGCCCGGCATCATGGTCTGTCCGCAGGGATGCCTTGATTGCGAAGGAGAATGCTGCCAATGCCCCGTGTTCGCCTGCCGATCCCAAGCCCCGAGCGCGATGGCGTCGCGGCCAGGGCATTCAACCGCACGCCGGTCCGCCGCATCGCGTGCAGCGTCGTCGTGCTCGCGGGTCAGGCCGTGGCCGTTCATATGTTCGTGCCCCCCGTGCTGGTGGTGCTGCACGACACGGATGCCGGCTGGGCGCGTGTGGCGCTGCCCGTCGTCGCCGCCGTCGTGCTGCTGGCCGGGCTGGGATTGCTGGCCGGGGCGATCATGGAAGCGCGACGACGCAGCGTGATCGACGCGCAGGCGGTGGTGATCGGGGCGTGCCTGCTCTCGGCGGTGGCGCTCGCGGCCATGTACGTGCGGTCCGGCGTGCTGCACTGAGGGCGCACTCCGGGCGGGCTCGCGGGCGGCTGCCCTCCAAGGGCGCTTGGGAGGATGGATTCCGTCTCTCAGCCGCAGCCGGCGTCGAAGGCGGTCTGGAAGGCCAGGAAGTCGAAGATGGTCAGCACCCCGTCGCCGTCCAGGTCGGCGCTGGGACGGCCCGAATCGAACTGCGTCTGGTACTCGAGGAAGTCGAAGATCGTCAGCGCGCCATCGCCATCGCGGTCGGCGGCGCACAGCACGACCGTCAGCGTCTGGTCGGTCTGGATGGCGTGGGCCGGGCCCAGGCCGGTGGGCGGGTGCACCTCGACGCGATCGACCCGGCCACCGAGGAATGCCTGCGTGAGGACGGTGAACGACGCATCGCCCGCGGGCTCGTAGCCGTCGGCCAGGCGCACCCGGAGCGTGCCGCCGAGCGTGATCTGGCCGTCGCCAACGATCTGATCGTGCGCGCCGGGGCCGGCGACGTCGATGACGAGCCGCGCGAGCGGCGAGATGAACAGCTCGCCGCGATGCAGCATCGTCCCGACGGCTTCGCCCGAGCCCGTTGCCGGGCCGGGAGCGAGCGTGCCCTGGATGAGCATGTCTGAGAAGGGGCCGTTGATCTCGCCCTGGCCCTCGACGAGGCCATCGGGCCCGATCGTCGCGAGCCGGCCCCGCTCGGCCTCGAAGCGCGCCGCCTCCAGGTCCGCTGACGGTGCGTCCATGCGGAGCACGTCGTGGAACGTCGCGTCGCGCAGCAGCGTCACGACGGTCGGTTCGTCGACCCCGCCGGGGAGCGCAAGTGGTTCATCGAAGCGTGTGCCGTCGCCGATGCGCAGCGTGGCGTCCGGCTCGAAGTCCAGCGATCCGTGCACCGACGCCCCAATGAACGCGGTGTCCGCGAACGCCCCCCGCCGCATGATGCACGAACCGCCCCGGACGTCGATGATCTCTCCCTCGACCTCCATGCCCTCGAATATAAACGTGCCGCCATTGCGTGCGATCAGGATGCCATCGCGCTGCTGGCGGATGCCGCCCTTGAGGAACGTGATGGACTGGTCCGGACCATCGGCGGTGATGGCGCTCTCGTTGATCAGCCAGTCGAGTACCTGGCCGGAGCCATGCACCGTGACGCCGGCCTCGATGATCGGCCGATCGCTGTCGGGCCCGTCACCCTCGAACACGGCCGACAAGCCGGAGCCGGCTTGGCCGTTCAGGGCCACGTCGCCTCGGAGGCGCGAGGCCGATCGCAGCGAGAATCGCGTATCCAGGGCCAGCCCGAGCGTGTTGACCACGACGGGCCCCTCGATGACGGCCTGGGCCGAGGCCCGCACGGTCTCGCCGCTGGGTACGCCGAAGCCGCCGACGACTCGTGCGCCCTCGAAGAAGGCGCCGTTCAGCAAGCGGCTGCCGGCCCCGAGTTCGACCAGGCCCCCGATGATCGCCGGCGAGTCGACGAAGCTGCCCTCGCCAACGCGAAAGACGCCGGTGGACGATTGCACGATCGCCGCATTCATGTCGAGCGTGCTGCCGGCGCCGCGCACCTCGATGAGGCCATCATTCTCCCAGCGACCCTCGATCTCCCCCCAGGTGACGTCGACCACGCTGCCCTGGGCGAACCGGCCCACGCCGTCCCGCTCCTTCGGCCGCAGCACCGCCGTGCCGGGCGACCCTGGCCGCCCGGCGAGTTCGAGCCGCCCGCGGAGCACGGCGCCGTCGTCGTAGAAGAGCAGGGCGACGCCCGGGAACGGCGTGCCGTGGACCACGATGTCGTCGAACGTCACATCGTTCTGGACGTCGACCGACTGGCCGTTGCGGAGCTGGAGTTGGCCCTCGATCGTCACCCCATCGATCACGCCGCGGATCGAATCAAGCTCGCTTCCGGGCTCGAGCTGGATCACGCCGCCGCGCACGGCATTGTCGTCGATCCGGAACGTCGAGCCGTTGCGGACCACGATGCGGCCGGACGGCGCCTGCGTGATCTCGCCCACGCGAAGGTCGAGCAGGTCGCCGGACACGTCGATGCGGCCGGCGTTGTGCCAGTTGCCCTGGAGGAGGCCGGCGCCCGACACGACGCCCCGTGGGCCGATCCGAGCGGGCGCGCCACCGCCGTGGGTGAGCGTGCAGCCCGATTGCTCGTCGGGCGCCACCAGCAACTCGACGCGCGTGTCGAGCAGCCCATCGCCCGCGACGATCAGGCGCGTCCTGAGCGACACGCCCGGGCTCTCCATTTGCACGACGCCGGGGCCCGCCAGTTCGTCGAGCGAGAGTTCGGCCGCATCGACGAGCCGCAGCGTGGCCGCCGGATTGGTGAGGTCGATCCGAGAGACGCCGGCAGGACCCAGCAGCGTGACGGCATACGGCGTTGTGAATCCCAGGACAACCGAATCGAGCACGCCGGGCACGCGGGCGGGTGACCAGTTCGCGGATTCTTCGAATGCTCCATCGACCGGCAGCGCCCATTCGATGACGTCCTGGCCCTGCGCACCGCAGCACACCAGGACGTGCGAGGCCAATGCTGCACATCGAGCCACGTTTCCGAACGGCGTCGCCATGGGTCATCCTCCGGTGCTTGAAGGCGTATGCCGCGGCGGCCCGGTGCCGTTACCCGCCTCGACGGCGCAGAGCGTGGATGGCAACGTGGTCATTGGTCGTGGTCCGCATCGCGGCGGTCGGGCTCGGTGGACACCTCCAGCCGATAACGGGGTTGGGTGCACGACGGACGGCTCCCGGTCTCGGATCGCACGCGGTTTCTGGTGGCGAACAGCTTCGCCGTGGCGCTCGCCGGCGAGGTGGCGGTGATCAGACGGAACGGTCGCGCGATCGCTCACCTCCGGCGTCGGCGAATCCTCCGCCCGTGTCCAAGCCGGTCGTAGCGCCTGGTGGTGGCGGCTCATGGTGACGATCGAGGCGTGCCCGAGCCTCACGCGATCAGCACGTGGCCGATGAGCCCCAGCGCAAAGCCGATCACCGCGCCCATGGGCGGGGCGAAGGCGCGGTCCAGGCGCGCTTGGGGGGCGATGTCCTCGAAGGTCAGGTAGAGGATGCCGCCGGCGGCGAAGAGCATCATGGTGCCCAGCACCGCCCCGCCCGGCTCGAGCAGCCAGAAGCCCAGCAGGCCGCACGCCGGGCCCAGCAGCGCGGTCAGGGCGAACATGGCCAGCAGCGCGCGCGGCGTGCGATGGGCCGCGGGCGAGCGCGCATCGGCCGAGCGGAGCTCGCGGTAGGCGTTGAAGCCCTCGGGCAGGTTCTGCAACGCGATGAGCACCGCCAGGAAGACGCCCGTCCGCCGATCGGCGACGAAGGTCGCCCCCATGGCGATGGCCTCGGGCACGAAATCGGCCAGCATCGCCGCCACCTGCGAGCCGGCACCCGAGCGGCGGGCCAGCACGATGTCCAGTCCCATGAACGCCAGCCCCCCGGCCACGAGCGCCATCGGGGCCCACCACGCGGCGACCGCGTCGGCTCCATCGGGCACGAGCACGAGCGCAACCGCGCTGAGCAGCGCCCCGCCGCCCAGGGCGATGATCGTGCGGCGCAGCTCGTTCTCCAGCCACCGAGGGCGGAAGCGCTCGGCCGAGGCCAGCAGGGCCCCGGCGGGGATGGCAGCGCCGGCCAGGAGCGTCCAGAGCAAGAGCGCGAGCATCGCGGCAGGATATGGAGGGCCCGCGGCGGACGCCGGGCCGCCGGCGCGCCGATACTGGGGCATGGCACCGCACCGACCCGCGTTCTGGACCGACCCCAGCCGCCTTGCCGCGATGATCGTGTTCGTGCTGGCCCTGGCGGGCTTCTCGATCTACGCCATCGCCAATGGCAACGCCGAGTTCATCTTCTACGGCGTGGTGCTGGTGATCCTGGCCATCGCCGTCTTCGTGCTCGATCGGCGCGTGGAACTCTCGCACGCGGCCATCTGGGGGCTGCTGGCCTGGGCCGTGCTGCACCTGACCGGCGGCAACGTGCCCGCGGGCGAGGCGGGGGTGCTCTACAACTTCCGCCCGGCGCCCTGGCTGCCCAAGTACGACCAGGCGTTGCACGCGGTGGGCTTTGCCATCGCGACGCTCGTGTGCTGGGAGTGCCTGCGCCGGGCGCTCGTGCGCGATGATGGGGCGCCACCGCGGGCGAGCTGGGGCCTGGCCATCGCCTGCGTGCTCATGGGCATCGGCCTGGGCGCGCTCAACGAGGTCGTCGAGTTCGTGGCCGTGTTGACGATGCCCGAGACGAACGTGGGCGGCTACACAAACACCGGGTGGGACCTGGTAAGCAACCTGGTGGGGGCGGCGGCGATGGGGGCGTGGATCCGGCTGCGGGGCTGAGCTTGCTCGCCCAGATGCTCAGCCGGCCGTCTTAGCTGGCCGTCTCAGCCGGTCGTGTCGATCGAGGTGCCCAGGCGCGCGGCGTTGGTGCTGGTGGCGGCGCTGTTGGCCAGCGCGGGGTTGGTGTAGAAGGGCAGCGACCCGTTGCGGCCGGTGAGCTGGCCCGAGACGTAGTCCATCGGGGCGTCGACGCGGGCGGCCACGAGCTTGCCCATCTCGCGTTGGGCGGCGGTGGGCGTGGTCGCCTGGAGGCCCGAGAGGCCGTAGGTCGCCGGCGCGGCCTGGGTCGCTCGGGACGCGCTGATCTGCTGGGCGGCCTTGGTGAAGCTGATGACGTCGGTCCGCTGGGTCGCGCGGACGGTGCTCGGGGCGGCCGGCGTGACGCGGAGCGTCCGCCCAGCGCCTTGGGAGACAGCGTGGGAGGCCCCCTGGAGGGCGGCCAGCGGGTTCGGGTTCTGCACGCCGGATACGTCGGTCATCGGTGGCCCCATATCGACCGCCCGGCCGCGCGGGCTCCAGCGGAAGGCGGCTTGTCAGCCCGATTTCGGCGTCCACCGGGCCATCGTCAGGCCGTGGTTCAGCCGCCGGCGGCCTCACGCAGCATGTCGGCCACCGGGCCGCTCTCGCCCGCCCGGTCGATCGCCCCGCGGCCGCGATCGTCCACGGCCTGCACGTCGGCCCCGCCGCCCAGCAGCACCAGGATGGCTTCCAACTGCTGGGCCCCGGCCGCGTGCATGAGGGCCGTGGCGCCGTCGGCGTCGGTCTGATCGGGGTCGGCCCCGGCCTCCAGCAGCAGGCTGGCGGGCTGGTGGGCCCCGCTGCGGGCGGCGAGCATCAGGGCCGTGCGGCCCTCCTGGGTCTGCATGGCCGGATCGGCCCCCGCGCCCAGCAACGAAACGACCACGTCGGTCTGGCCCTGTTGGGCTGCATGCATCAGGGCGGTCATGCCCGACGCCGATCGGGCGTTGGGGTCGGCCCCGGCCTCGAGCAGCGTCCGCACGGTGGGTTCATTGCCGTCGCGGGCGGCCAGCATGAGGGCCGTGGCGTCCACTTCAAGTTGGGGCGATGCGACGGCGTCCACGTCGGCCTGGCTTGCGCGGCTGTCCACATCCACGCCCATGGCCAGCAGGCCGTCGATGGTCCCTGTGTCGCCCGCCGAGGCGGCCCGAAGAAGCCGGACGTGTGCGGGCTCGTCGATCGCTTCGGCCCTGGGCTCGGCCGGGGGCGTGCGCTCACTGGTAGGGTCCTGGCCTTCGGAGGTCTGGGCCGAGGCCTGCTCGTCGTCGGGCGGCAGCGGGACCTCGCTGGGCGGCAGGAGGATGGCGACCAGGATGAGCGCGACGCCGACGATCGCCACGCCGATGAGCACGAGATGGCCCTTGAGATTGTTCATGGAGCGAGCCCCCTGCGGACAGCGGCCGCGATGGCGGCCTCGTGAGGTTGACGCACCACGATAGGACGGCCCGCCGGAGGCTTCCCCCATCGATCGGGGCGACTGTCGTTTGTCAAGGAGATGGGCCCGGTGGGACTCGAACCCACACTGGAGTTTCCTCCAAGCGGATTTTAAGTCCGCCGCGTCTGCCGATTTCGCCACGGGCCCGTAAGGTCTACGGGGCCGTGAGCCCCGTTGAGACGGTACGGTAGCGCAGCCTGATGCACCCGATTGCGTGACTGCCGCCGGGCCTCCTGCAGCGCCGCGATCCTGTCGGCCCGGCCCCGGGTACCGATCATGCGCAGCGCCCGGGGGCGACCTCGGGCCTCCGCTGCACCGTCGTTGCGGTCTTGACGTCGACGCCGCGGCGGACCTCGGCGGTGATGGCTCGCTGACAACCCTCGATCTCTTGGCGCTCCTTGACTTTTTCTGGCCCGGGGTGCCGAACAAGCCTGGTGACCACCGACAATCAGCAATCGACATCTTCGGGCGAGCGATCGCCGGTCGCATACAGTGGATCTGGATGAGCACGCCTGATCGGATCGGGTCGTTCCAGATCGAAGCCGAAATCGGCCGTGGTGGCCACGGGGTGGTGTATCGTGCTCGTGATCAGCGGCTCGATCGGCTCGTGGCCATCAAGGCGATCCCAGACAACGTTTCCTCGGACCCTTCGAGGATGACTCGATTTCGCGATGAAGCACGGATCATTGCACAACTCAACCATCCGCACATCGCACAGATCCACCAACTCCTGGAAGAGGATGGCAAGACCTACCTGGTGCTCGAGTACGTCCGTGGGCAAGCACTGCACCACGTCGCTGCACAACTCGCTGGTCGTCTCGACCGGATCCTTCCGCTTGTGCTCCAGATCGCCGACGCTTTGGATTCGGCGCACGCGCACGGCATCATTCATCGAGATCTCAAGCCCGACAACATTCTCGTGACTGAGAGCGGCGATGCGAAGGTGCTCGACTTCGGGATCGCCTGCACGGCGCCGAAGGCCACCGATGCGAGTACGCCCACGCTCGTTGGAGGCGTGGGCGCGGACGCCCCCGTCGAGGCGGCGATGACCGGCACGCCCGGCTATATGAGTCCTGAACAGTGTCGCGCCGAGGCCGTCGACGCACGAGCGGACATCTTCAGCTTTGGATGCGTGCTCTATGAATGCCTCACCGGGCGAAGAGCAATCGACGGTCATACGAACGCCGATCGCATCGCTGCAACGCTGGTGGGCCAGCCCGACTACTCGCACCTGCCCGCTGAACTTCCCGATGGCGTCGCTGCGCTCGTGCGGTCCTGCCTCGCACGGAGGGCGGACGACCGCCTCGAGTCGATCCACGATGCGCGGGTGGTGCTGCAAGGCGCGGTCGCTCCTCCAAGATCATTGAAGACATCAACGGATCAGGAAGATGTCGCCGCGAAGGAGCCAACCAGGCGCACCAATCTGCCGCGTAGCTTTGATCGGTTCATCGGTCGCGCTGCAGAGGTTGTCCAGATCACCCAAGCGCTGCACGATCGTGTGCTCACCACGCTGGTTGGCGCAGGAGGCTGCGGCAAGACGCGGCTGGCGATCGAAGTGGCTCGCAGGGTTCAGCATCGCTTCGAGGGCGGCGTCTGGCTCGTTGACCTGTCGGCACGCGACGCGGAGCGCGTCGTGGACGCCATCGCCGCTGCCATGGGCTTGTCTGATGAGCCCGGACGATCGCAACTCGACGCCGTTGCCGATCACATCTCGACGAATCCAGTTCTGCTGGTGCTGGACAACTGCGAGCACGTGCGCGAGGGAGCACGTGACGTGGCGATGGCACTCGTCGATCGATGCAGTGAGCTTCGTATCCTCGCCACCGGTCGGGAGCCACTTGCAGCACCAGGAGAACTGGCCTGGCGCGTACCCAGCCTGGGTGTGCCGGGCAGGGCCACCCGCCGCGGGCGGATGGAGGTCGATTCGGTCCACACGCCTGCAACGCCAGCCACGACGCCTCCCGCGGCCACGCCCGCAGATGGCTGGGCGGTCGATGATCTACTGGCTTGCGAATCCGTCGCGCTGTTCATTGAGCGTGCCCGCGAAGTCCGGGCCGGTTTTGCCTTGAACGGATCCAACGCTCCGGCGGTCGCGAGTATCTGTCGCCGTCTGGACGGCATCCCCCTGGCAATCGAGCTAGCCGCCGCGCGTATAGGCATGCTCTCGGCAGAGCAGATCGAGCGGCACCTGGATGATCGATTCCGGCTCTTGCGTTCGTCAGATGTTCGCAAAGCCCGGCATCAAACGCTGCGCGCCGCGATCGATTGGTCGTTCCACTTGCTTGATGACCTTTCGAGGCGCGTCCTCCAGCGGCTCGCGGTGTTCACCGAAGGTTGCTCGCTCGAGGGCGCCTGCTGGGTCCTTGGTCCGGATGCGGACCTGTTCGAAACACTGGACATGCTCACGGTGCTCTCGGACAAGTCGCTGCTTGTAAGCGAGCACATCGGGGCGTCGGCGCGATATCGGCTCATGGAATCGGTCCGCGAGTACGCCCTCGAGCGCCTTGAAGCGGAAGGCGAGCTTGACGAAGTGCAGTCCCGACGACTGCGATTCTACGATGAGCTGGCCTTGGGCGCGCGTGACGGCCTGACGGGTACTGACCAGGGGGCATGGCTCGAACGCCTGGACGTGTGCGCGGAGGATCTGCTCGATGCAATCGATACCGCGGCCGATAGCGCCGCAGAGCTTGCGCAACGCGTGTGCGCTGGCGTCTGGCGGTATTGGTGGGTCCGCGGGCGCATCCGCGTTGGCTTGATGGCTTGCGACCGCGCATGCCGGGCATCGCTCGAGCCGACCACGGCACGGGCGGACGCGCGCTACGCGGCCGGCGCCATGGCCTGGACCATCGGCGAGCACGAATCGGCGTGGGCCCAGCAGAGCGAGGCCCTGGCGATCTACGAGCAGTTAGGCGATGCGCGAGGCAAGGCCGCATCGCTCAATAGCTTGGGCCTGATCGCCATGGATCGTGGCGATCTGGCAGAGGCCGAACGGCTGTTCGGCGCCTCGCTCGCAATGAAGCGCAAACGCGGCGATCGACGCGGTGAAGCGATGTCACTGAACAATCTTGGCATTGTGGCCCGCTTGGCCAATCGCCTGGTGGAAGCAAAGACCAATTACGCACGTTCGGCTGAGATCCTTCGGGAGTTGGGCGATCACAGGGCCATGGCGCGCTCACTCATGAACGTGGCCGAACTGGCTCAACGCACGGGCGATTTGTCAGAGGCTCATCGGGGCTTCGAGCAGGCGCGCTCGAGTTTCGTAGAGACGGGCGACCGCCAGGGCACCGCCATCGCGAGTGCCAACCTTGGCGCGGTGCTCGGCGCCGAGGGCCGTCCGACTGAAGCGGCGCCGCTCCTCGCCGAGGCGATCACGATCTTCCAGGAACTGGGCGATCGTGGCGGGTTTATAAACGCCATCGAGGCCGTCGCCGATCTGGCCTTGTCGGTGCGCGTCTACGACGCTGCAGCCCACTTGGTGGGTGCGACCCGGGTGCTACGGGAGGACTGGGGGCTCCCGCGAGATGCCGGCCAGCGGGAGGTGACCGAACGCCTGAATGAGGCGCCAGGCGTACTCGATGGCGACGCCCGTAAAGCGTGGGCGCAGGCGGAGGCTCGTGGCCGGGCGATGGACGATCTGGCGATTGCGGCATTCGCGTTGCAATGGCTGGCGGGCTGGACCGCGCCGTGATATGCAGCCAGACGCTCCTCAGCGACACCACCAGTTCATGATGTCCGCTGGCGACGCCTGCAACTGCGGAAGCGTCTTATGCACCGGCTTGCGGCAGAAGAGCGGCAACGAATTGACAATTGAAACCGATTTATCGACAAACGCAGCCCCCATCAGACATCGGGTGCGGCTGAAAGATGATTCAGTCCCGGTTCACCAGTGGTTCAGCGTTAGTCGCGACACTCCACTGGGGTTGTTCGAGGTCGCTACACCGTATCGGGCGTGGCATCGAACCCAGGACGACGAGGGGTCTACCTTGACGTGAGTCGCCGGTCGGACTCGGACGCTGGCCGCGTGAATCCCGGTCGAACAGGCGAGGTGCACCATGCGAGCCATCTGGAAGGGCCACATCTCATTCGGGCTGGTGAACATCCCGGTCTCTCTGTATCCCGCAGAGCAGCGGGCCGACCTGCAGTTGCACATGCTCGACTCGCGGAACTTCTCGCGCATCCGCTATGAACGCGTGAATGCCGAGACGGGCGAGGAAGTGCCCTGGGATGCGACCGTCAAGGGATACGAGTACGAGAAGGGGCAGTACGTCGTCATCGGCAAGGACGAACTGCAAGCCGCAGCGCCGGAGGCAACCAGGACGGTCGAGATCGAGGCGTTCGTGGAACTGGACGACATCGATCCGCTGTACTTCGACAAGCCCTACTTCCTTGAGCCCACCAAGCAGGGGCGCAAGGGCTACGTCCTGCTGCGAGACGCCCTGCGCGAGTCCGGCAAGGCGGGCATCGCCACCGTCGTCATCCGCACGCGGCAGTACCTGGCCGCGCTGGCCCCGCGCGGCGACGGGCTGGTGCTCAACCTCATGCGGTACCACCAGGAATTGCGAAGCTTCGACGACCTCGACCTGCCCGGCTCGGCCGACGACGTGGGCGTGAAGGCCAAGGAACTCAAGATGGCCCGCGACCTGATCGCTTCGATGGAGAGCGACTGGGACCCAACCGAATACCACGACGAGTACCGCGAACGGTTGATGGCGTACATCGAGGAACGCATCGAGTCGGGCGAACTCGAGCGTGCGCCCGACGTGCACGAGCCGGACGAGGGCGAGGCCCCGCCGCCCATCAACCTGATGGATGCCCTGAAGAAGAGCCTGGGCGGCTCCGACGAGAAGAAGGCTAAAAAGAAGTCGAAGAAGAAGTCCTCGAAGAAGGCCGGCTGATCCTGCGTCATGGGACTCAAGGCGTACCAACGCAAGCGCGACTTCTCGAGCACGCCCGAGCCGCGCGGCGACGGCAAGCCTACCAAGTCCGCCAGGCCCGTCTTCGTCGTTCAGAAGCACGACGCCAGCCGGCTGCACTACGACTTCCGCCTCGAGATAAGCGGTGCCCTCGCGTCGTGGGCCGTACCGAAGGGGCCCTCGCTTGATCCCAAGGACAAGCGGCTGGCCGTGCACGTCGAGGACCACCCGTTGGAATACGGCGACTTCGAGGGCGTGATCCCAAGGGGCTACGGCGCGGGCACGGTCATGCTGTGGGACCGCGGCACGTTCGAGGCCGAGGGCGATGCGGCCAGGGGCGTGAAGAAGGGCAAGCTTTCGGTCACGCTGCACGGCGAGAAGCTCAAGGGTGGCTTCACGCTCACCAAGATGCGCAGCACGAAGGACGACGGCGACAATTGGCTGCTCATCAAGCACGACGACGAGCACGCCGACCCCGAGCGAGACGTCCTGGCCGACCAGCCCACGAGCATCAAGACGGGGCGCAGCTTGAAGGAGATCGCCGCACAGGGTGCGTCCAGCACAAGGAAGCCCAGGTCCAAGTCAAAGCCCAAGCCAAGGTCATCGACGGGCCGCAAGGAATCGTCGAGGCTCCCCGTATTCGTGCCGCCGCAACTCTGCACGCTTACCGACAAGGCGCCGGATGGTGACGACTGGCTGCACGAGATCAAGTTCGACGGCTACCGCCTCGTCGCCCTTCGCGGCGGCGACCGCGTGCGCCTCCTGACGCGCCAGGAGAACGACTGGTCCGATCGGTTCAAGCCGATCGCCGCCGCCGTTTCGGGGCTGCCGGCGGACGCGGTGATCCTCGACGGCGAGGCATGCCTGCTCGACGCCCATGGCCACACGTCGTTCCAGGATCTGCAAAACGCCATCAAGGCCAGGAGGTTCGATCGCCTGGTGTTCTTCGCCTTCGACCTCCTGCACCTGGATGGCCACGACCTGCGGAAGCGCCCATTGGTCGAGCGAAAGGCCGAGCTTGCCTCGCTCCTCGCCGATCTGCCCGAGGACGGCGTGATCCGCCTGAGCGACCACGTGGTCGGCCAGGGCGAGGCGATGTTCACCAATGCCTGCGAACTCGCGCTCGAGGGCCTGATCAGCAAGAAGGCGGACGCCCCCTACACGTCGGGCCGATCGCGAACCTGGCTGAAGGTCAAGTGCTCACGGCGACAGGAGTTCGTCGTCATCGGCTGGACGCCGCCCGGCGGTTCGCGCACGCACTTCGGCTCGCTCCTGCTGGCCGCGCGCGACGGCGACGACAGGCTGATCTACACCGGCCGAGTCGGGACGGGCTTCAATGCGCGTTCGCTCGAGGATATCAAGAAGCGACTGGACGCCCTGGCCCGAAAGACGTGCCCGGCCGACCAGCCGCCGAAGGGGGCCGAGGCCAAGGGCGCCAACTGGGTGACTCCGCAACTCGTCGCCGAGGTCGCCTTCACGCAGTGGACCGACGACGGCCGCCTTCGGCACCCCTCGTTCCAAGGATTGCGGGAAGACAAGCCCGCCAGCGGGGTGCACATCGATGAGCCGGAGAGGGTGAACGCCGTGAGCACGAGAACCTCCAACGAGCCGACGGTCGAGGGCGTGCGCATCAGCAGCCCCGACCGCGTGGTCTTCCCCGACGCCGGCATCACCAAGCTCGAGCTGGCCGAGTACTACGCGGCCGTGGGCGAGCGGATGCTGCCGTTCGTCAAGGATCGCCCGCTGAGCACCGTCCGCTGCCCGCAGGGTCGCCAGAAGAAGTGCTTCTACCAGAAGCATCACACCGATACCTTCGCCGATCCGGTGCGCTCGATCCGCGTGAACGAGAAGGACGGCAAGGCCGACTACCTGGCGGTCGACTCGGTCGCCGGCCTGGTCGCGCTCGCGCAGTACGGCGTGATCGAGGTCCACCCGTGGGGGTCAAAGAAGGGAACGCTGGACAAGCCCGACCAGATCACCATCGATCTCGACCCCGGCGGCGGCGTCTCGTGGGAAGAGCTCAAGACCGCCGCCCGCCGCGTGCGCGACATGCTCGATGGCGTGGGGCTCACCAGCTACCTGAAGATCACCGGCGGCAAGGGGCTGCACGTCGTCGCGCCGCTCAAGCCCAAGGCCGACTGGGACCAGGCGAAAGCTTTCTGTCGCGCCGTCGCCGAAACGCTCGCGGGCGCGTACCCCACGCAATACACCAGCACCGCCAGCAAGGCCGGCCGCGGCGGCAGGATCTTCGTCGACTACCTGCGCAATTCACAGGGCGCCACGTCGATTGCGCCCTACTCCGCCCGTGCCAGGCCCGGGGCCCCGGTGGCCGTGCCCGTGCGATGGGAAGACCTGTCGCGCATCGATGCCGCCAATGCGTACACCATCACCACGCTGCCGCGGCGGCTGTCGCGACTCAAGGGCGATCCGTGGGAGGGCTACTTCGAGGCCACGCAAACGCTGCCCAGCGGCGACGCTATTTCCTGAGGCCCGCCAGCAACGCCTGCAACCGCTCGCGCGTCTTCTGCACCTGCTCGCGGCAGATCGTGTGCGGCAGATCCGGATAGCTCTCGATCTCGACCTGGGCGTGCATGGCGCGCAGGACGCGCGCGGTCTGCTCCACCCGGGCCCATGGCACGCGGACGTCCTTCTCGCCGCCGGAGAGTTCGACCGGCGTGCCCTCCAGGTCGCCGTGGGGCTGGAAGACCTGCTTGTGGTTGCCGATGAGCCCGCCGCTGTAGCCCACGATCATGCCGTAGCGGCGCGGGTAGCGGTAGGCAAAGTGCGTCGCCAGGCACGCGCCCTGCGAGAAGCCGCCCAGCACGCAGCGCTCGGGGGGCAGGCCCCGCTTGGCCAGGTGGCTCAGCAGCGACTCGATGACCGAGAACGCGCTCTCGATGAACGGCTCGTTCTTGTCGAAGTCCATCGTGAAGGGGTGTGGATACCAGGAACGCTTCTCGATCTGGAGATCGCCCGCGGCGGGCGCGAGGTAGCACACGCCCTCGAGCGCGTAAGCGTCGGCCAGCGAGAGCACGTCCTCTGGCCCGGCGCCGCGGCCGTGCAGCAGGATCATCGCGATCTTCGCCTCCTCGGGCGGGGCGCCCGCGTGCAGCACGGGGCCGCCGGCGTGCGGCGGGGTCTCCAGCGAGGTGTCGAAGGCGTCGTGTACGGTCGCGTCCATCCGTGTTCAGTCTCCATCCAGGGGCAGCAGGTGGGCCTCGATCTCCGCCCGCCGCGGCTCGTGCTGGGGTGGCAGCACCAGCGTACGGCCCAGTTCCCGCATCGGCTCGTCCACGTCGAAGCCCGGGCCCTCGGTGGCGATCTCGAAGATCACCCGGCCGGGCACGCGGAAGTAGATCGAGTGGAAGTACAGGCGATCGATGATGGGCGTGGCCGCCACGTTGTGCTCGGCCAGCCGATCGGCGACGGACGTGAGCGCCTCGTCATCGGCGACGCGCCACGCCACGTGGTGCACGGTACCGGCCCCCATGGGGTGCTGGTCGCCGGCGTCTTCGATGAGATCCAGCCGCCGGCCCGGGCCGCCGCCGGGCAGGGTGAATCGCCGGACATCGCCCTCGCGCTCGCCGGCGCTCAAGCCCAGCGCCGATTGCAGGAACTCGCCCGTGACGCCCGCATCGCGCACCCGCAGCGAGACGCCGTCCACGGTCCGGATCGCGTGCGCGGCGTCGACGCCGTCTTCCGACCACGGCCTGCCCACTTCCTCGACGTCGGCTTCGACCAGGCCCAGCTCCATGCCGTCGGGGTCGTCGAACTCCAGTCGATCGGCGCCGAACCGCGTGGCCTCCCGCACGTCGACGTCGTGCGCCCCCAGCCGATGGCGCCAGAAGCCGAGCGTTCCCTCCGGCACCGCCAGCACCGTCCGCCGGATCTCCCCCGAGCCGTGGCGGGCGCGTGCCGCGTGCGGATGGGGAAAGTGCGTGATCACGCTGCCGGGCGTGCCCACCGCGTCGGCGTAGTAGAGGTGGTAGGTCAGCGGGTCGTCGTGGTTGACCGTGCGCTTGATGAAGCGCAGCCCGAGCACGCGGCGGTAGAAGTCCAGGTTGCCGCGCGGGTCCTTCGCCAGGGCGGTCACGTGATGGACGCCCGAGATGATGGGGGTGGTCGGAGCCATGGCGTCAGGCTAGGGCGGCGATCGCCGCGGCCATGCGGCGGGCGGCCCGGGCCCGATGGCTCCGGGCATTCTTCTCGTCTGGCGACATCTCCGCGCTGGTGCGATCGAACCCGGGCGCCACCAGGAACAGCGGGTCGTACCCGAAGCCGTGCCCGCCCCGCGGTGCGCGGGCGATGCGGCCCTCGAAGGCGCCCTCGCTCCGGGCGAGCACCTCGCCCCGGGGGCTTGCCAGCACCATGACGCACACGAATCGCGCCGAGCGCTCCGCGTCGGGCACGTCCTTCAGGTCGCCAAGCAGCCGTGCGTTGTTGGCCGCATCGCGTTCGCGCCGCGGCCGGGGGTCGACCCCGCCGTCGGCCGCGTAATGGCTCGAAATCACCCCGGGCGCCCCGCCCAGGGCGTCGACCACCAGGCCCGAGTCGTCGGCCAGGCACGCGGTCCCGGTCTGTCTGGCGTACTCGATGGCCTTGATCGTCGCGTTGGCCTCGAAGCTGTCGCCGGTCTCGTTGGGCTCGCTCGTCGGCGTCGCGAGGTCGGCCAGGCCCACGACCTGGACGCCAAGCTCGGCGAAGATCGGCCGCAGCTCGGCGACCTTGCCGGGGTTGGCCGTGGCGATGGTGATGGGCGAACGCACGCGCATGGACGAGCGTAGACGATGGCCGGGCGGACGAGGTCGCGCGGCGCTCCGGCTCGATCCGCCCCGCGCCGCCGGGCGCGCGGAAGGCCGCGCGAGCCCATCGCCGCCCGAGACCCGCCCCACGCCAGCTGCCATCGGGCCCGTGCCGCACGCCACGGGGCACGAGCCGGGCCGCGTCCGGCGTGGGCCGATCGGCCCCCCGCGGCGGCCGGGTGGTCGCTGACACGGGCCGGGGAGGGGCCGGCAAGGGCCAGCCCGGGCGGGGCGGATTTCGATTGGAGTCCGGTGGTGAACGCGTCGATGCATGGGCGTGGCGGCCGAGTGGCCGTCGTACGCGGTGCATCCTGAGTCCTTGAATCCCCACCGGAGGTGCCCTGTGGCCCGACGAGCGAGCAAGAGCGATGCGGAGTTCATCGAGCAGTGCAAGCAGTGGAGCACGCACTGGGAGGCGGTCGATCCGGCGGGGTTCGGCCTGAGCGAGGCCCAGGTCGACGCCTTCACCCAGGCCTGCCAGGCGGCGATCCAGGCCGAACGCGAGGCCGGGCGCGCCGCCGACCTGGCCAGGGCGGCGTTCCTCAAGAAGCGGACGGCGCTCAAGGTCCTGCGCACGCGCTTTGGCGCCGCGGCGACCACCATCGACGCCACGGCCCGGCTGGAGGGCCCGGACGTGTACGCCCTGGCGCGGATCGACCCGCCCGGCGACGGCGGGCCGCGGCCCGTGCCCGCCGCGCCCGGCGACTTCACCCGCAGCGTGCGCACCGATGGGTCGATCGAGGTCGCCTTCGAGATCAACGACCGCGGCCGCGGTGCGCTGACGTACGAGGTGCAGCGGCAGCTCAACCGCGGCGTTGGCCTCGATGGCCCGTGGCGGCCGCTGATGACCATCGGCGCCAAGCGCTTCATCGATGAGGACGTGCCGCGCGGGCTCGCGTCGGTCTCGTATCGCGTGCGCGCCATCCGCAGCAACGGACGCGTGGGCCAGTGGGGCTTCGGGCCGGTGGTGTACTTCGGGACGGTCGCGAGCCAGCCCGGTCCGGTCCGGAGGCCCAGGCCCGAGGAGGGCGTGGCGCGGGCCGGGTAGCCGAAGACGACCGTCGCCCGCGCGGCGGCTACGCCCACGCCGACATCCCGCGCATCCAGAGCAAGCCGAACGCGATCACCGCGTACAGGCCGCTGGCAAATAGCAGATACACCACGAACCCGGGATTCTGCCTGGGCCACCACCTGGGAAACAGGGCCGGGAATAGTCGCGCTATCGGCACATACACCGCGACGATGCTGCCCACCACGCCGGCGTACCACCATGGGATCCTGGCTCGCGTGAACCAGGCGTCGCTCATTGGCCACGTGAGGGCGAGCAACCCCGCCATCGCCGCCAGGGCGATCGTGAAGACGGCCGACGCCGCGATGGATGGGCCCGCGAGGTCTGGCTCTTCGCCGGGCGAATATTCGCATCCGCACTCGGGGCACACCACGCGAGGTCCGGTGTCTTGGCGTGCGTCGTCGTACTGGCACTTGGGGCATCGCGACATGAGCACGAGATGGTAGTGGCGGGGCAGGTCGTGATGCCGCATCCTGACTGCTCGCAGCCGAACCTCCCGCCAGCGTGAGAGGGTTCCGGGCCGTCTCGGCCCCACCGGTTGACCGGCCCGGCTCCCCGCGCTTCACTGGTGCGTGAGCCTGCCCGAGCGGACATCCAGCGGCCATTCCGAGAGCCCTCGGAGCGGCTCTCGAAACGGCGCGGCCAAGCGTCCGATCCTCTTCACCGCCTTCGAGCCCAGCGGCGACGACCATGCCGCCCCGGTCATCGCCGAGATCATCGAGCGGCAGCCAGAGCGGCCCGTCTACGCCTGGGGCGGGCCCAAGATGGAGGCCGCCGGGGCGGTGGTCATCGAACGCACCGGCGAGAACGCCGTCATGGGCATGCCCGGGCTGGCCAAGATCCGCGAGCACAAACGCATCAACGCCCGCATCCGCAAGTGGATGGCCAGCCACAAGCCCGTGCTGCACGTGCCGGTCGACTCGCCCGCGGCCAACTTCCCCATCGCCGCCATGGCCAAGGCCAACGGCACGGGCGTCGTACACCTGGTGGCCCCACAGGTCTGGGCCTGGGGTTCTTGGCGCGTGGCCAAACTGCGTCGGTTGACCGACCTGGTACTCTGCCTCCTGCCCTTCGAGGAGGGCTGGTTTACCACCCGCGGCGTGCCGGCGCGGTTCATCGGCCACCCGCTGTTCGACCACGAATTGGATCCCCATCGCGTGCTCGAGCGAGCGAAAGAACTCCCCGAGTTCGGTCAAGGCGAAGCGAAGGGGCCATGGCGCATCGGGTTGTTCCCCGGCAGCAGGCCCAGCGAACTCGAGAAGAACCTGCCACTCCTGCTGGGCGCCTTCCGAGAGTTGGCCGCGTGCGAGAAATGCACGCGCGACGGTCGAGCGCCCGTCGCCATGATCGTCGCGGTGAACGAGGCCGTCGAGCAGCGCCTGCGCAACCTGGCCGACCGCCACGGCGGCGTGCCCGAGGGCGTGGGCTTCATCGCCGGCGATACCGACTCGGCGGTGCGATGGAGCGAACTAACCCTCGTGGTCAGTGGCACCGTGACGCTCCAGATTGCCCGCCAGGCCCGTCCCATGGTCGTGTTCTACAAGTCCAACGAGTTCTTGTACAACCTGATCGGGCGCTGGATCGTCTCGACGAGGTACTTCACCCTGCCCAACCTGATTGCCGGCACCAACGTTGTGCCCGAACTCGTCCCGCACTTTGGTGGAGCCGAGCCCATCGCCATGGCCGCCCGCACGCTGCTGACCGACCCGCAGGCCATGGCCGACCAGATCCAGGCCCTCAAGGACATCGCCGGTCGGTTCGACGGCCTGGAGGCGTCCATGGCCGCCACCGACGCCATCCTCGAGCAGGCCGCCCGCCGGGAAACCTGAGCCCGGCGCTCGATCGCAACGCCCCTGACGAGCCGCAAGGGCGTTTTTGCCCACCGGTTACGGCGTTGTTACGCACTTCTGACCGATCTGGAAGTATCACTTAGGGTGCGGGCCGGCCTCATTTCCCTCCCCTTGGCCCGCCCAGGAGGTGATCCATGACCAGGCATACCAAGCGTTTCCGGCCACTCGCACGCACCTCGAACAACTCCCGGTACGCTCGCGCGGGCATCCTCGCACTGGCCCTTGCCGCCACGGTGGCTTTGCCAGGCTTGGCAACGGCCCAACAGATCGACGTAGTCGACCGGCCGAGCGTCAACATCGTCGTGCCCCAACGGCGGGTCTGGATCCAGGGCGAGCCGCGCTCGCAGATCGAGATCAAGAGCGTGCAGGTGTCGGCAAAGGCCACCGGCCAGGCCGCCAGCACCACCATCCGCATCACGCTGCACAACCATGGCGGAAGCCAGGCCGAAGCCCAGGTGTTGCTGCCCGTGCCCGACGGCGCGGCCATCGGACAGTTCGTGCTCGAAGGCCTGGGCGAGCAGGGCATCGCCAAGATCATGCCCGCCGACGAGGCCCGCAAGATCTACAACCGAATCGTCGCCTCGATGCGCGACCCGGCGTTGCTCGAATTCGTCGGCACCAGCCTGGTGCGCTCAAGCGTCTTTCCCGTGCCCGCCAACGGCGAGCAAACCGTCAGCATGACCTACGACCACACGCTCGAGGCCGACGGCGACCGGGTCGAGTACGTGCTGCCGCGTTCGGCCGAGCTCATGCTCCAGGGCGCGCCGTGGTCCTTCGCAATGGATGTCGACAGCGCCCGGCCGATCGCGACCGTCTACTCGCCCACGCACGACATCGCCACCGAGACGCCCAGCGCCACGAGCGTGAAGGTCTCGGTCTCGCCCGAGGCCTTCAGCGGCACCCCCGGCCCGTTCCGCGTGGGATGGCTGCGCGAGCCGCTCGAGGCCGGCATGCTGGCCAGTTCCTTCGTGGCGTATCCCGATGCCGACGGCGGGGGCTACTTCATGCTCGTCGCCGGCCCGCCCGCCTTGCCCGATGACGGCGACCGCGAGCCAGTGAAGCGTGAGGTCACGCTCGTGATCGATAAGAGCGGCTCGATGCGCGGCGAAAAGATCCAGCAGGCCCGCGAGGCTGCCATGCAGGTCATCAGCGGCCTGAACGAGGGCGAGTACTTCAACATCATCGCCTACTCGGACACCATCGATCGCCTCGGCGATGCCGCCGTCGCCAAGACCACCCAGAGCGAGGCCGAGGCCATCGCGTTCATCAAGGACATCAACGCCGTCGGCGGTACGAACATCCACGACGCCCTGCTATCGGCGGTGCGCACCGAACCGGCCGAGGGCGTGCTGCCCATGGTCATCTTCCTGACCGACGGGCTGCCGACGGTGGGCGTGACGCAGGAAAGTGCGATCCGCGATGCCGTGGCCAAAGCCAACAAGCACGACCGCCGCGTCTTTGGCTTCGGCGTGGGCTACGACGTCAATGCGCCGCTGCTGACCGCCGTCAGCCGCGAGACCCGCGGGGCGCCCACGTTCGTACTCCCGCAGGAGAGCGTCGAGGCCAAGGTAGGCCAGGTGTTCCGCCGCCTCACCGGTCCGGTGCTCGCGTCGCCGAAGCTCAAGCCCGGCAAGTCCGCCAGCGTGAAGGACATGTTGCCCGGCGAACTGCCCGATATCTTCGAGGGCGACCAGCTCATCGTTCTGGGCCGTTATACCGACGAAAGCGAGAACCTGTCGTTCACCCTCTCCGGCGAGGGCGCTCAGGGCGAGCGTACCTTCAAGATGATCTTTGACCCCAGCCGCGCGAGCGTCGAGCACGCCTTCGTGCCGCGCCTCTGGGCCCAGCGCCGCATCGCACAACTCGTTGACGCCGTCCGGCAGGCCGGCGCCGACGGCAAGGGCGAGGTCAGCGATGAGCTGATCTCCGAGATCGTGGCACTGAGCACTCGCTGGGGCATTCTGACGGAGTACACGTCGTTCCTGGCGATCGAGGCGGGCGTGGAAGTAGGCGTCCAGATGGCCGTTCGAGGTGGGGCGGCAGACATGGAGGGCGCCACGCGGCTGGACGGCCTGATGCGCGAGTCCGCGGCCCGACCGGCCGCACCCGCGCAGACGAGCGTGCTTTACAGCCTCGAGTCTGCGCGAGAGGAGCGAACCGGCATGGGCGCCGTGCAGCAAGACGCGGTGAACCAGCAAAACATGCAGGTCAAGGCCGTCATGGCCAACCGCATGCAGACCGCAGGTGGAGCGCAGATCATCCTCACCGGCATGCGACAGGTGGGCGATCAAACGCTCTTCAGCCGCAACGGCCAGTGGGTCGACTCCTCGCTGCTCGAGGCGGTCGAGGCCAACAATGCCGACGTGGACGAGACCGTCGAGTTTGCGACCGAACGCTACTTCGAGCTGGCCGACGAGCTGGCCTCGGAGAACCGCCAGGGCGTGCTCGCCCTTGGACGCGACGTGCTGCTCAAGCGCGGCGGCAAGGTCATCCTCGTCCAGGCTCCACAGGCCGAGGCGCCCTGATGGCCCGGGCGCGGGTGCTGATCGTCGAGGACGACGCCGGCGTGCGCAGGGCCGTGGCCGACGCACTTGACGCGTTTGGCTACGCATCAGAAGCTGCCAGCGACGGCCAGGAGGGCCTCTCCCGCGCTCTGGGTGAGGTCTTCGACCTGATCCTGCTCGACGTGCGCATGCCAAAGATGGACGGGCACGAGGTGCTCGCCGAGCTGCGTCGCGCTCGCCCCGGCATGCCGGTCATCTTCCTGACCGCACGCGGCGAGGGCGACGAACGCGTCAAGGGACTGCGGGGCGGGGCCGATGACTATGTCGTCAAGCCATTCGGCACCGAAGAACTCGTCGCGCGCATCGAGGCGGTGCTGCGCCGCAGCCCCGAGCGCCCAACAACCGTCGCATCCATCCGGCTCGACGGACTGACCATCAATCTTGCTCGGCGGGAGATCGTGCGCGATGGCCAACGAGCCATCCAGATCACCGAGAAAGAGGCGGCGCTGCTGGGCTATCTCGCTGGTAGCCCGGGCAGGGCCATTTCTCGTGACGAACTGCTCAGCCGCGTCTGGGGGCTCGACCCCCGCGGCGTGCGCACCCGAACCGTCGACATGGCCGTGGCTCGCTTGCGTGAGCAACTCGGTGACGACCCGACGAACCCAAGCGTGATCGTTACCGTCCGTGGCAAGGGATACATGCTGGCCGAAGCGATCGTGGCCGGGGAGGCTGCCGGCTAGGTGCGTACGAAGAAGCTCATTCCGTGGGTCATCTACGCAGTCTGTGCGCTTGCCGTCCTCGAGGGGCTGGGGTACGCGGGATACAAGGCCCTGGACCTCCAGCGCCAGCGTCGCCAGGACGAAGCCATCCGCCTGGCACTCTGGCGCATGGACAGCGCGCTGACGGCCGTGCTCGCGGCCGAAAGCGCCCGCCCATACTTCCATTACCGTCCCTTCCACCCCGCCGAGCGGGCATACAGCAGGATGCTCGGCCCCGTTGAGCCCGGTGAAGTACTCGTGCCAAGCCCGCTCCTGACACGCGTGCCGCCCTTCGTACGGCTGCACTTCGAGATCGGTCCGGATGGCCGCGTCACGAGCCCGCAGGCCCCCGATGGCAATCTGCGGGACCTGGCAGAATCGGAATATGTAGCCGCCGACGATGTCATCGCCGCCGAGGCGCTTCGATTGATGCTGGCCGAACTGCTCGTGCCACGTCGCGACGCCGGCGTAACGTTGAGTGCGCCGCCGGAATCGCCCATCGATGCAGATCGATTCGCCCGCCAGGAAACCGCCGCGGCGGCACAACTCGCGGTAAGCCCCCAGCGGCAAACCCAAACTCCGGAACTCGACGTAGCCGATCAGGTCGAGTCAATGCCCGAAATGGGCGTCCAGCCCGAATCCGAAGAGAATGCGCGCATTCCGGCGGCCAGGGCACGCCGCGCACCGGACACCAAGACGGCGAGCCTTCAACCAGAAGTTGTCCTTGGTCCCCTGTCGGCAACATGGCTGGCCGGAGAAGAACTCGTGCTGATGCGCGACGTCCAGATCGGTGACACGCGCCTGACACAGGGCGTCTGGCTTGACTGGCCGTCCTTACAACACTGGCTGCTCGCCCAGGTCGCGGATCTGGCCCCCGGCGCCACGATCCGGCCCGGCGCAAGCGCTTCACGGTCGCTCGCGGTCATTCCAGCCGTTATCGAACTACCTGCGGCCGAAGGCGTCCTGGGTGAACTGGCATCGCCGCTCGGTGTCGTGCTCGTATTGACTTGGACGGCCGCCCTGCTGGCGGTCATCGCCATCGGTATCGTGCTGCGATTGGCGACTAGCTTGGCCGAACGCCGAGGTCGATTCGTCTCGGCCGTCACCCATGAACTGCGAACGCCCATGACCAGCGTCCGCCTGTACGCAGACCTACTGGCCAGCGAAGCGGCACAGGATGCGACCCGACGCGAGCGATTCGTGGGAACGCTTCAAGAAGAATCGGCGCGCCTCGCCCGCATTATCGAGAACGTGCTGGCCTACGCGCGCCTCGGCCGACCCAGCGGCGACGTCGAATCTGAGCAACGCACCGTCGGCGACCTCGTTGACCGCGTGCTCGCCGAGCACGCCCCGGCCTTCGAGCAAGCCGGCCTGACGATCCATTCGGAAGTGAATCCAGATGTAGCCGATCGCCGAATTGATGCCGATGGCGACGCGGCGGTCAGGATCCTCGAGAACCTGGTCGAAAATGCCTGCAAGTATGCGCACCCGCACGAGCAGCCAGTCGTGCGGATCACCGCTCATGAGCGCGATGGCATGGTGTTGCTGACCGTGCGGGATTGGGGCCCGGGCATCCCCGATCGCGAGCATCGCCGGATATTCGAAGCCTTTCACCGCGCTCCTCGCGATGAACTACGGCAGAACGGCTTGGGGCTTGGCTTGGCGCTCGCGCGAGGCCTTGCACGCCAACTCGGCGGCTCGCTCGAACTCGATGACGTATCGCCGGGCGCAAGCTTCACCATCCGCCTGCCGTTGGTTCGCTAGGGCGCAGCGGCCGCTTCGACCGGGCCGATGCGAAGGTCCCAGGCCGATGGGTCAAGCCGAACCCGTCCGATGGTTTCCTGGCCTGGCAGTACCGGACGAGGCCACGTTGCACGCGGACCATCATGGGGCAGGAACTGCGCGCCGAAGAGGATGGTGCCGTCTGGCTCAAGCCATGCTCGATCGATCGGCAGCGTGAATGCCCACCGATCGCCATCCGTAGAGAGAATTGCGCCGTTTGCCGGTGCGCCGCGCTCGAAGGTCGTCAGGCCCGAGCAGCGAACGATGACCTCCGCGCGCGGTCGATCGCTCGGACCGAATGCCAGGCGTACGGCATCGAGCTGCGGGGCGGGCGCCCCCGGCGCCGGCAGTTCGCACGGCGGCCGACGGATTTCCATGTACAGCACCCAACCATTCTCGGAAGAAGCGGGGGCGTTAAACCTCGTGTCTCGCTGCAACAGTCCGCCAATCCATCCATTCTGTCCGGGAGAAGTGGCCTGCGCGGTCTGCGAGACCAGGCCATCGAGCGTCCAATCCCGCCAGAAGGGACCAATGGGTAGCCCCGGTGGCGTCAAGTCGAGAGCATTGGTCGTCAGTTCAATCGAACGTGTCCGCCCACCCAGCCGAACCTCCCAGACCGATGGTTCTGAGCCGACGCCCGGACGTGGGGGGGCCGGCACCAGGGCCATCTCTCCCGGCTCAAGCATGCCATAGGCCTCCCATCGGCCCATCGGTGGTCGCGTCGAGAGCAACGCGGGCGCCCAAGACAGATTGACCACGGCGATCGCGCCGCCCACCACGCCGCCCGCGTCATTGGCGACCCAGGCAAGCCACTGCGGCTGCCTGTCAAGAAATGCCTGCACGGCCCGGATCACGCTCTCGTCGCTTGCACCGGGTCGCAGGATTGTCAGTACGAGATCGTTGATGCCCTGAACATCCGTCGGCCAAACGGGTAGGGCGATGTCGCCTGCCACCAGCCATCTCGTCAGCGCATCCGTAAGGCGCGAAGCTACCAGCGGTTCGATCTCATGCAACCTCTGAATCCCCGCCCGCCAGCGATCCGCCGACTGCTCTGCCCATCCATGCAGTACGTCATCCTGCCAATCGCTTGGTGGCGGTTCATATCCCAGGCGGTCGAGTGCCAATTCGGCCCGCCACCTGATGGTCGGGTCCGTCAGTTCTCCTTCGAGCAGGTCTATGGCTTGATCACGAGATATCACTGGCCCGGTCGGCTTGGGTTGCCGGCCATTATCGCCTTGCATGTCCGGCAGCAGCCAGAACGCGGGAATCCGACGCCCATCCATCCACGCCGATTGCCCAAGGCCGCTCTCGGGTACACGCGCAAAGAGCAGCGTCGTCGAGTCTTCACTTGGACGGACCATGGCTCGCCACTGCCCGCTCGGGCCGAGCCAGCCATGCTCGCCAGCGCCACCTTGCTGGTAGCCATAGCGCCGAACGCTGGTCTCGATGCGTTGACCGTCGCCCAGCAAAATGGGGCCGGGCGCGTCGTCCTGAGGCCGATCCCAAGCGGCACCACCCATCTGGATGGGTGTGACCAGAGCCCCGCCGGCAATCAGGGGCAGGGGCGACTCGACGAACACCGGCCTGGTGGCTCGGTGGGCGCAACCAACGTGTACCGTCGCAACGACGGTCAGGAGGCACGAGTTGACCAGCGAGGTCCATCGGGGCATGAGCGACATTGTACAGAGCGAAGCCCGTCCCGGTTGCCCGTAACGATAAGGGCGTCGGTCTCGTACGCCGCCCGACGGAGCCGCGATGGAGTCCGGCGTGGGGGCCCCAACAGGGGCGGCGCGACGGCTCCTTTCTTGGAGGCTGTCAGGGCAAACGAGTCCCGACGGCGGAGCGAATTGGGAGTTGATTCATGAACACGAATTCACGTCGGCAGCACGTTCTTCTCGCATCGATTACGCTGGGCCTCGCCGCAACATCCTTTGTGCATGCCCAGGAGCAGCTCTACGCGCTGCGCAATCCCACCTCGCCGATCCTGATGGAGCTCGATCCGGTGACCGGCGGCGAGCTGAGCTCGGCCTTCGCGACGGGCGCCGAGGCGATCTTCAGCGGCATGGCGTTCGATGCCGACGGCAACCTGTACATGATCGATGGCTTCAATGACGGCCTGAGCGACCGGTTGTTCAACCTGGACGTGGATACGGCGGCCGGCGTCGTCGTCGGTGACACCGGCGAGAACTGGAACTTCCGCTCGGTGGCCTACGACGCAACCACCGATACGCTCTACTCCGCTCGCGACAATGCCCTCTACACCACCGATCGCTCGACCGGCGCCGTGACGCTGGTTGGCAACATCACCGGGCCCAACCTCGATCAGCTCACCGGCTTTGCCATCGATGCCGACGGCCAGGCATGGGGCAGCGACATCGGCGACTGCTCGATCTTCATGATCGACCTCGATACCGGGGCCGCCACGTTCGTCGGCAACGCCTTCCCGGGCACCCGCAACTGGTTCAACGACCTCACCTTCAACGCCGACGGCGCCCTGTTCGGCGCTCGCGAGCAGGGCGGCGGCGTCTTCACCATCGATCAGGGCACCGGTTCGGCCAGCCTTGCCTTCTCGAGCCCCACGTTCCGCAGCATCTCGTTCACCCTGACCGAGGCAGACTGCTACGCCGACTTCGATGGCGATGGCGAACTGACCATCTTCGACTTCCTTGCCTTCCAGAACGCGTTCGACGCAGGCGACAGCGCCGCTGATTGCGATGCCGACGGCAGCCTGACGCTCTTCGACTTCCTCTGCTTCCAGAACGCCTTCGACGCCGGCTGCGAGTAAGGCCTCAGGCGCCTCTCAACCATCTCGACGTTCCAGCTACGAACCCGTGCCAACAGGCACGGGTTCGTTCGTTGTCGGGTTTCAGTCCCGGCGCATCACCGCGGCCCCGGTGACGTAGGTGTGGTGTTCTGCCGTCGACTTGTGCCACTCGAAGTAAGCTGGAATGTCCTGGGTGTTCCAACGAATCGGGCCGTCCGGTCGGGTCGAGCCAAAAGCACGGTGACTCCAGAGATCGCGCTCGAACTCGGCCATGGTCAGCGCCCGCCCGTTCCATTCGGGGAACTTCATCCCCATGTCTTCTTCGCAGATGTCAAAGCTCATCGCCAGGACGCCGCCGGGGCAAAGCGCCCGTGCGATCTCGTCCATGGCCCGTTTCTTGTCCGGCTGGTGCTCGATCACGCTCAGGCTGGTCAGCAGGTGTGCGTGCCCATCGTCGACGGGAATCGTCTCGTCATCAGTGAAGACCCAGTCAACCCGAACGTTCAGCTTGTTGCGGAGCTTTGACCAAAGGTCTTCCATGCCGCGCGAGGTTTCAACCAGCGTGACCCGGGCGCCCATCGTCGCGAGCCACCAGGGCATCGGGCTGAGTTCGCTGCCCATGTCAACCACACGCAGGCCAGCCAGCGGTAGCGGCTCGATCGCCCGGAGCCAAAGCCACGGATACTCCCAGATCTTGCTCCACGAATCAAACTCGCGCAGGCCATGCGTCTTCGCAAACGCATTCAGCTTCGACATGAATCCCGTGAACGGTGCGCTCTGCAACTCTTCGAGCCTGGCCAGAACGGCACCTGGCGCCGGCGCAGGCGTCCGAAGGCCCGTCGGATCGCCCGACTGCAACGCAAGCCTTGGCAACGCCGGTGCCGGCGTGCCCGCGCTGACGATTGTCAGAAGGTCCTGCACCTGCCAACGCTCCGCCTGTCTCTTGAGCCCGGCGGCGTGAGCGTCATCGGCAGGCACGATCTCCGTAGGCGCCCCCGCATACGCCAGCGCCAAAGCGGCTGGCGCAAGCGCCGGCGGCAGGGTCGCCCTGCCGCTCGCGGTGCCGCGCGCGGCGATCTGCACGATGGCCTCTCCAATCCGCGAGGCAACTTCCGCGGGACGCCGCTCCTGGCCGGGAAGCAAAGACTCGGCTTGCTCGCCGATGAGAGACGCCGTCATCGGGTGCGGCGCCAGGATGGCGCGTTCGCCCTCGGGGCCCGGCCTCCCGGGTGGGCTGAATAGAGACGCGATCGCCGAGAGGCCATCGCGTAGTGGCTCGTCGAATTCGGACATGCCCGACCCGATCCGTCCTGTCACGACCTTGCCATGCTGGGCGACATCCGAGCTGCCCCATTCCCAGGCCGGTAGATGGTGCCGCGTCGTGTCGTAGGCAAGCATGCGTTCGTCGAACGGCTCGCCGATGTGATCGCAAAGGCGACGCAACTCGTGCTGTGGTGAGCATACCAGCCGCTCGTAGGTCAGGTGAAGATGGGGCTTGCCGCGTAGAAACGAGGCGATCCGCCTGTTCCAATTCACCCATCGCAGCATTGCGGCCAGCGGTGTCGAGGCCGTCGAGTGCGCGGGCGTCATACGCAGGTTGTTCTCATAGACCGGCGCGATGCCGCGGCGATGCTCTGCCACGTGCGTCGTGCTGTAGGCAACGTCCAACGCATCCCGCGTGATCCAGATCCACCGCGCATCAGGCACAATGGCGTGCAATGCATCCAGATGCATCAACGCATTGGGGGTCTTCTCCGCCCAACGCTGCTTGCCACGCGAGTGCGCATATTCGAGCATCACCGTGTCAAGAAACGTCCGCGCCGCTCGGTGCACGATGCCGGGAGGCTGCTCGTAGCTCCTGCAGTATCCGTGCTCGGGCTCAACCATCGCACGCACCAGGCCCAGCAGCGTCGCGGGCTGGTGCTCGGCCAGCCATGGCGTCTCTGGACCGCAAGCAACGTGTGGGTGGGCGTCCAACATCGTGCGCAGCAGCGTCGTGCCGCTGCGCGGAACGCCGACGATGAAGATCGGAGCACGATCGGGCGAAGTCTCAGCGTTGGTCATGTGGTTTGCGTCGTCCGCTCGGTCGAAGGTGATGCCCGACCCGCCGGGGCCGAGTCGATCGCAAGCGGCAACCGCGCGACGCCGAAGAACGGAAGGGGTTCAAGGGGCGGGTGATTGATGCGGACCGGGCCCAGGCCATCGATCTGATCATGGAAGATGGCGCCGTTCGGGTCTCCGTCGCCGGGCGACTCGCTGGCCCCCAGCCCGAGCGTGTATTCGCCGGGGGTCAGATCGAGGGTAATGCGGAAGGTGACCACCGTGCGATCGCCCGGTTCCATCGCGGGCAGCGAAACGTGCTGCTGCGCTGTGCCCTGGCTAAAGACCTGGACACCAAACTTGTTGGTCAGGTACACACCTGCTCGCGGTGCGTCGATGTGTTCCCTCGCCTCGAGCAACACGCGAACGAGCATCTCCTGGCCGATTCCGTAGGTCGTAACGGACGCGTCGTTCTCATCCGTCACGCTCGCCGCCAGGATCATGAGCCCCCCGTGGCCATGCCGACGCTCGGTCTCGCCCACACCGCCGATGACGTCGTTCTGGAGCACCCGGCGGGCCAGCGCGACTCCGTGCGTGGTATCCGGCGCGTGCTCGCGCTTCGGAAAGCGCTCATCCTCGGCCTCGCCGTCACGGCTCCACTTGTCGGCGACCTTCTTGCCGCCCGCGCTCCGCAAGGCGGCGTGGTATCGCGCGATGGCATCGCTGGGCTCGCCCTGGAAGGCAACCTTGCCCTGATCCAGCAGGATGGCGCGGTCGCACAGATTGGTGATGGCGCCGGCATCATGGCTTACGAGCAGCATCGTGGTCCCGTTGTCCAGCAACTGATGGATGCGCTTGGTGCACTTTTGAACAAAGAAGATATCGCCGACGCTCAGGGCTTCATCGACGATCAGCACCTCGGGCTCGAAGGCGGCAAACATGCTGAACGTCACCCGCACCGTCATGCCGCTGCTGTAGCTGCGGACCGGGCGATCGAAGAACGCCCCGATGTCGGCAAACGACTCGATTTCGTCCATCTTCTCGCGTGCGAACCCAGGCGGGAAGTTCAAGAGCTGGGCCATGTTGTGCACGTTCTGCCGGCCCGTCAGGTCCTTGTTGAGCCCTGCCCCCAGTTCGATCAGGCTCAGCACGCGACCCCGCAATGCCGCCGTGCCCTCGCTGGCGATGGCCACGCCCGTGACCAGCTTCAGGAGCGTGCTCTTACCGCTGCCATTGCGACCAACGACACCCAGGCACTCGCCCCGTCGAAGTTCGAAAGACACGCCACGCACCGCCCAGAAGTCTCGATGCAGGCTCGCATGATTCAGCGTGGCCCATTCGGCCACGCGATGCCACGGATTGTCGTAGATCTTGAACCGCTTGCCCAGATCCTCGCAGCGCACGACCCAGTCATCCACCGGATGCGCCTTGTTCGATTGGATGCTCCGCGGACTACGCACGGGGCGATTCTACGGGCTTGGATGCACCCGCGTGGCGGATCCTCGAAAGCACGCGCGCCAGGCGATACGCCCGGCTGCTGCGGATGTCCGCCAGCTGCGCGCTGGCCGCGTCCCGCTCCATCTCGGCCTGCTGGGCTCGGCGCTCGGTTGCTTCCAATCGGGCCTGCCCGCCATGGAGCGTGCGTTCCGCGTCGGTCAGGCGTTTGACCATCGGCTCTCCGGGCAGATCGCCTCGGACCGCAAGCCCCGCCGGCAAGACGACTTCGGGCAGGGCCGCGACCCGCGCACCCCGCTCGATCAGCCCGGCAAGGATCGCCGTGGCCGTGCCCTCCACTCCGTCTTCCTCCAGACGCTGCCACCATCGAGCATCGACCGCCAGCGGACCGGGATGCTCGACCAGCAGCCGCGGATCATCGGCCGAAGGGGTCGAGAACGCCACGACCTCGCGTCCGTCCGGCCCCACCCGTGCATACCAGGGCACGACCGCATCCACGTCCGCATTCCGCCGAAGCGCATCGGTCAGCGCGCGTCGGACCCCCTCATCGACGGGGCCAAACGCGACCAGCGCCACCTCTCGCGCCGGCCGTGCGTCTCCCAGCCGTGGCCGCGTCGTTCGGGCGTGCTCCAGCCGTGCCGCAATGACGGGGGCGTCGCCGCAGAGCTGCTGCATCCGACGCCGAGCCGCGGCGCCCATGCTCCGCCGCTGCTCGTGTGACATGGCCACGACCCGGCGCAGCACCTGCGCCAGATCGGCCGCTTCGGAGGGCTCAAAGAGCAAGCCGCTCACGCCGTCCTCGATCATCTCGGCCATGCCGCCCGCCCGGGCGGCAACGGTGACCTGGCCGGCCGCCAGCGCTTCCATGCACGTGTTGGGATAGTTGTCGTTCGGGCTGGGGACGACGGCGATCGCGCAGCCACGCCGCTCCTCGGCCAGCGAGTCGGGCGTCAACTCGCCCAGGGCGCGTACGTCGCGCCCCTGGCAGTGCGTGCGAAGCACCGTGGCGCCGAACATCGCGCCCTCGACCCAGTCGAAGGTGTCGCGCCCGGCGATCCGCAGCGGTGGGGCGGCCTCGCCGAGCGTGCCGATCGCCTCGGCCAGCGTGTCGAATCCCTTGCGACGCTCCATCCGCCCGACGAACAGCATCTCGGCGCCGCTGGGCATCGGCGCATCCTCGTCCACCGCTTCGCCCAGCGGGTAGGGCGTCACCGAGATGTCGACGGCGTCCGGCTCCCATGCCCGTGCCCACTCGGCCAGCGCCCGACTCGGGCACGCCACGCCGTCGGCCCACCGCAGCACGTCGCGTTCCATCGATCGAAGCTCGGCCATCGCCCGGCCCGGCTGGGGCCCGCCCTGGAGTTCCTCGATCCAGGCCGTCGGCGAGTGCAGGTGCACGATGACCGGGGGGCCGTCGGCCCCGTGCTCGGCCAGCGGCCCGCGGCCCAGCCGGCGCTCGTTGAGGATGAACCACAGCAGCGCCCCGGTGTCGGGCGCCTCGATGGCGGGGGGGTCGAAGGTCTCGATCAGCCAGGGCAGGTGCTCGCGCAGCTGCATCGCCAGGACGCTCTCGCGGTGGAACGCCCAGAACGCCGCGTGGCAGGCCGGCCCGCTCGCCGAAGCCAGGATGCTGTCCCGCGGTCCCGCCCAGTCGGGCTGACCGTCGGCATGATTGAGGAATGGCAGTCGCACCACCCGCACGCCCCGCACGCCGGGGTCCTCTTCCACGGTCGGCTCGTCGCAGTCGCCCACCGTCACCACCACGGGCTCGCGCCCCTGGCCGGCCAGGGCCCGGGCCATGCGAACCGTGTACGTGCCGATGCCGCCGCCGATGAAGGGGGGATATTCGCGAGAGATCAGCAGCAACCAGTGGACTCCTGGGCCCCGGCGAGCCTCGGCCCGACAGTAGCCGCCGCGCGACGGGGTAGCCCTAGCATCGCCGGTGAACACCAGACCACCAGCCGGCCGGGCGTCGTTCTTCGCCAGCGTCGCCATCGCCCTCGTCGCCGCCACGGCCGTCACCGTCCTGGCCCTGGCCCTGCCGCCCGAGACCAGCACGCCGCTGTTCGAGGAGACCGGCCCCTTCGAGCGGGCTTCGCCCTGGCTGTGGCTCGCCCTGGCGCTGTTCATCCCGCTGGCCTTCCGCTCGAAGGCCCACACCGTCGCCGCGGGCATGATCGTCGCCTGCGCCGCCGCCGCCCGCGAGTGGGACTGGCACGTGGCCTTCACCGACTACAGCATGCTCAAGCCGCCCTTCTACTACCGCGAGGGCACGCCCCTGGAGGTCGCCATCGCCGGCGTGATCATGGTGCTGGTCATTGCCAGCGTGGTCGTCCTGGTCGCGCGATTGATCAGGCTCAAGCCCTGGAAGCGGCCCATCCCCTGGTGGGTCCTGGCCCTGGGCTTCGCGTTCTTCATGCTCGTGTTCACCAAGGCGGTCGACCGCGCCCCGGCCATCCTGCGCGACGACCTGGGCCTGATCGACCTGGACGAGCATGTGCGCCTCAGAGTTGTCTGCTACGCCATCGAGGAGGGGCTCGAGATGCTGCTGCCGGTGTTCTTCGGGGCCCATGCCCTGGCCCTGGCCCGCTGGCACAAGGCCCGCCGGCCCGCGGGTGATTCGCCGCGAACCTAGGAACTTCCCACGCCACGCCGCCCCGGCCGGATGCGCCGGATCATCGGTCCCAATATCGCCCATGGATCTGAGCTCGACTCGCCGGAGCAGAACATCCCGCGGCTGGGCGTTCTGGTGGCTGGTTGCCGCGGGGGTTTATAACATCCTCTGGGGCGCCGCCGTCGTGCTCTTTCCGAGCGCACTGTTCGAGTTCGCCGGCATGGAGCAACCCCGCTACCCCCAGCTCTGGCAGTGCATCGGCATGATCGTGGGCGTCTACGGCATCGGCTACCTCGCCGCCGCGCGCGACCACCGGCGGCACTGGCCGATCGTGCTGGTCGGCCTGCTGGGCAAGGTCTTCGGGCCGATCGGCTTCGCCCGGGCGCTGATCAACGGCGACCTGCCCTGGGCCTTTGGCGTCACCATCCTGACCAACGATCTCGTGTGGTGGATCCCCTTCGCCCTCATGCTCCGCGACGCCCTGAAGCACCACAGCGAGCGACCATGATCGACGTCGTCGCGCTGGTCCACGCCGCCGCCACGTGGTTCATGGCCGGCCTGATCTGGTTCGTCCAGGTCGTGCACTACCCGCTCTTTCCCGGCGTCGGGGACGCCGGCTGGAACGACTACAGCCGCCGCCACCAGAGATTGACCACGCTGGTGGTTGGGCCGGCGATGCTCGTCGAGCTGATCTGCGCCGGCCTGCTGCTGGCGATGCGGCCGGGCGTGTTCACCATCGCGGGGGCCATCCTGCTCGGGCTGGTCTGGGCGAGCACCTTCTTCATCCAGGTGCCCCTGCACGCCCGGCTGGAGCGCGGCCACGACGCGGCCACCAGGGCTCGCTTGTTTCGGGGGCTCGTCGCCACCAACTGGGCCCGGACCTTCTTATGGACCGCCCGCGGCGTGATCGCGTTGCTGCTGCTCGGCGGGGCCTGATGAACCCGGCCGGCCATGCCGTGCTGAAGGGCCGGGCTTGCGGGGAGAGACGCTGCGACGCCCCGAGGACGCCGCTCGGCGCCTCGGTGTCGCCGCGGGCTTCCTCAGACTCGCGGGACGCTCTCCGGGCGGCTCGCCGCGAATCCCGGGCCGTGCGGGAAGACGCCCGGGAAGCGCCGGGCGAATCCCGGGTGGCGCGGCGAATCTCCCGGGAAGCGCGGGGCGAATCCCGGAAGGCGCGGCGAATCTCCCGGGAAGCGCGGGACGATTCCCGGGAGGCGCGGTGAATCTCCCGGGAAGCGCGGGACGACTCCCGGGAGATTTCTCGCGCCGCCCTGCGTTATCCGGGCCTTCGAGGGTCAAGCCTACGGGCAAACCTCAGGCTTCGCCCGCTCAGCCCTGCATGAGCGCCTCGACGCCCTTGCGGTCCACCGGCAGCTTCGAGCTCAGGTTCTTCGGCCCGTCCTTGGCCACGAGGATGTCGTCCTCGATGCGGATGCCGATGTTCTCCTGCGGCAGGTACAGACCCGGCTCGATGGTCACGATGGCGTCCTTGTCGAGCGGCATCTTTGGATCGACGTCGTGCACCGACAGCCCCAAGTGGTGGCCGATGCCGTGGTAGAAGGCGTGGCCGTACCCCGCCTTGTCGATGATCTCGCGCGCGGCGGCGTCGACGTCGTGCATCCACGTGCCGGGCGTGCAGGCCTTGATGCTGGCCTTCATGGCCTTCAGGACCAGCTCGTACGCGTCGGCCTGCGTGCTGTTGAACGTGCCGTTGACCGGGAACGTGCGCGTGATGTCGGCGCAGTAGCCGCCGAGCTTGGTTCCAGAGTCGAGCACGAGCATGTCGCCGTCTTCCATGACGCGGTTGTTGGCGCCGTAGTGCAGCACCGTCGCGTTGACGCCCGATCCGGCGATGGGGTTGAACGCGTTGCCCTCTCCGCCGTGCTCGGCGAAGGTCGTTTGCAGCGTGCGGATGACGGCGCCCTCGTTGGCGCCCGGCTTGATCTCCTTCGCCGCCGCGCGCACGCCCGCGAGCGTCGCATCGATGGCGCCCTGGATGAGCTTCTGCTCGGCGGGGCTCTTGGCGGCGATGAGCAGGTAGAACTCGCGCCACGCGGGCTCGATCGTCACCCCCGGCACGCGCTCGGCGGCGAGGCGATAGGTGGCCAGGTCCTGGTTCACGCCCGCCGGCGCGGGCCGGGGCTCGTGCAGCGTGACGAGCTTGCCCGTGCGGCCGGCCGCCTCGGTCACCAGCCAGTTGAGCCGATTGGTGCGGAAGACCGTCCCCACGCCCAGGCGGTCACGCAGCTCGGGACTCAAACCCTCGCGGATGCCGTGCCAGGCCTCGTCCTCGGGATCGCGGCTGCGGAACATCAGGACTTCACGCCGCCGCGGGTTGGGGTGGCTGGGGTCCAGCAGCAGCACGGCCCCCGGCTCGTCGGCGATGCCCGTCAGGTAATAGAACTCGACCGACGGCTCCCAGTCGCCGCGCAGCGAGGCCGAGTGCTCACCGGCGAAGACCAGGCCCACGCCGTCCTTCAAGAGCTTGCCGACCTTCTGGCGGCGCTTCTTGATCTCGTCGAGGGCGATGGGGGTGTATTGGCGAGCGGTCTTTGAAGCAGCGCTGGTGGTTTTCTTGGCCATGGCCCATGGTTGGCGCGCCGTGGGCGGCGTGATCAGGCCCGCGCCGCCCTGAGCACGGTGCCATCAAGCTCGAACCGCACGCCCGCGACCACGCGCGCCCCGCGTCCCGCGTCGACCCACACCAGCAGCGACCGCGCCGTCGATGCCGAGAGCCGATCGTGGCCCGCGTCGCCCAGGCGCCGGATCGTCCGCCGCAGCAGCCCCTCACGCACGGCCGCCGGGCACGCGCCGAACGCCTGGCGGTCCAGTTCGATCGCGCCGCCACGCTCTTCGGCCATCGCCTCCCACGCTCCGCCCACGACGCTGTCGACCACGTGCACCGCCTCGCCCATCGCCTCGGCCGCCCGGGCCGACCGCTCGGCGGCGCCGGGCCGCAGTTCCTCGAGCACCGGCAGCACGCGGGCCCGCAGCGCCGCCCGGAGCGGCGCGTCGGCCCCTCCGGGGTCGTCGTTCGTGTCGTCGTGGGCCCAGCGCCACCTGGCCGCCCGGCAGATCGCCTCGGCCTGGGCCCGCGTCACCCGCAGCATGGGCCGCACGAGCGTCACGCCGCCCTCGAGCTTCCGCCGGGGCGCCGGCCCGCGCAGGCCGCGCGGCCCCGCGCCGCGCACCAGGTTGGCCAGCATCGTCTCCAGCACGTCCTCGGCCTGGTGCGCCGCGGCCACGTATCGGCAGCCGGCGCCTTGGGCCAGGCGAGCCAGCGCCGCGTACCGCGCCCGCCGCGCGCCCGCCTCGGCGTTGCCGCGGCCAATATGGACTTCTTCGACGACGACCGGCAGCCCGACCACCTGCCCCAGCCGCTCGACCGCCAGCCGGTCGGCCTGGGCCCGCTCGGCCGGCCGCATGTCGTGCACCACGTGCCCGATGGCCGCCACCCCGGGCTTGCCCGCCAGCGCGAGGGCCAGCGCCGAGGAGTCGGCCCCGCCCGAGACGGCCAGCAGCGTCGGCCGGTCGGCGTCGCGGACCTCGGGCCCGCCGGTCAGCATGCGCCACGAGCGGACGATGCGGCGACGGGCTGGGGCGGCGTCGTCTCTCACGGACCGATCGTACCGGTCGCACCCGCAACGAATGGATATCGCCCCCGGATGCCGACACTATTGCCAATGGCCCACCTCGCCCTCATGCTGGTCCAGAGCGAGTCCCACCCGTCCGCCACCGGCCAGCAGGACGGCGGCCCCAGCGCCGCCCAGCAGACCGCCTCGTGGGTGCTGCTGGCCTTTGGCGTGGCCATCCTCATCTGGGTCATGCTCCGCCTCCAGTGGCGCCGCCAGCGCCGCGCGCCCGAGGAGAGCCCGGTCTACGAGATGCGCGAGACCATCGCCGACCGCCAGGCCGAGGGCGAGCGCGCCGCCGAGGTCGCCGAGATCGTGCGCGACCTGGCGGCACGCCTGGAGACCCGTGCCGCCCGCCTCGAGGCCCTGCTCGACCAGGCCGACGAACGCATCGAGCGGCTCGAGGACAGGTTGGCCGCCGGCACCGCCGCCAGCCACTTGCCCGCCCCCGCCCAGCGCGCCAGTCAGCCGCCCACGACCAACGGCGCGACGGACCCCTGGGACGATCAGGCCCCCGATATGCCGGCCGAGCGTCACCCCACGCCCGCCGCCAGCGATCCCCTGCACCAGGAGGTCTACGAACTGGCCGACGACGGCAAGAGCCCGCTGGACATCGCCCGCCGCCTCGACCAGCAAGTCGGCACCATCGAGCTGATCCTGGCCCTGAGGCGCTAGCGCGGGGCCCTCATGCGATAAAAAGGGCTTCGGATCGGCGGAGTCTTGCGGTATGCTGTCCCTCGAGGAATCCAGCATCCCCGGAGGGCAAGACATGACCCGAACGCTCGCGATCGCTTCGCTCGCCCTGAGCGCCGGCACGGCGTCCGCCCAGACGGTGAACCTCACCATCGATATCGAGAATCCGATCATCGCCCGTGGCCAGAGCACCACGGTCACGCTGCTGGCCGAGTTCTCGACCGGCGACTACGCCGTGGCGGGCATCGCAACCGACCTCGTGGGCGAAGATGCCCTGGGATCTCCAGCGGGCAGGTGGAGCGACTGGCAACTCGTGGCGCCGATGGACGGGCCGGGCACGTCGGCCGGAGAACCCAGCAGTAGATTCGACGTGACGGGCATCCTGGCCGGGCAACTCAACTTCCCGCCCGCGGGCATCTACGCCGATCCGGCCAACCCCATCGCCTTCTGGCAGGCCACGTTCACGGCCCTCGAGGTTGGGTACATCGATTTCTCGACGCGAACCAGCCGGCTGGACGTGTACCCCGAGATGACATCCGGGCGCAGCGAGTCGCGGCTGGACGTGCTGGTGGAGGGGTCGGCGCGGCTCTTCATTCCCGTCCCCGCGCCCGCCAGCGCAGCGCCGCTGCTGGGCCTGGCCGTGCTCGCGCGCCGTCGCTGATCGAGCCACCGCAGGAGGACTGCAATATGCAAACCCCGATCACCATCGCCGCCCTTGCCGCGACCGCCGGCCTGGCGTCGGCCCAGACGGTCAACATCAACATCCTGATCGACGAGCCCCTTCTGGCCCCCGGCGACAGCACCGCCCTCACGCTGGAGGCCTCGTTCACCACCAGCGACTATGGCGTGGCGGGCATCCTGACCGATCTGGTCGCCGACACCACCGCCGACATCTCGGGCGCCTGGAGCGACTGGGCCCTCGTCTCGCCCATGAACGGGCCGGGCACGACCCCGGGCGTCCCCGACGGCTCGGGCGGCTTCCAAGGCATCATCGCCGGCCAGCTGCACTTCCCGCCGGCGGGCATCTACGGCTTCCCGCAGAACCCGATCCTGTTCTGGACCGCCACGTTCACGGCGCCCGCGGACGCGGCCGGCTCCCGCGTGGATCTCTCCACCCGCACCAGCCGCTTCGAGGTGTACCCCGATCGCGCGTCGTCCCGCAGCGAGTCGCGCCTGGACGTCCTGGTCGAGGGCGCGGGCCAGATCCACGTCGTCCCCGCGCCGGCCACCGGCGCCGCGCTGGGGCTGGGCCTGCTCGCGCTGCGCCGCCGCCGCCGCTGACGCCACGCCGGAACGAAGGAGAGATCCATGCACACGACCATCGCCGCCGCCGCCATCCTGGCCTCCGCCGCCGCCACCGCGCACGCGCAGACCGTCGGCGTCACGATCGACATCGACGAGCCCGTGCTCGCGCCGGGCGACTCGACCCGCGTGCGGCTGATCGCCACCGTGCT
Organism: Phycisphaerales bacterium; assembly: GCA_040221175.1. Taxonomy (NCBI): domain Bacteria; kingdom Pseudomonadati; phylum Planctomycetota; class Phycisphaerae; order Phycisphaerales; species Phycisphaerales bacterium. The sequence continues at coordinate 464,152 of JAVJVK010000019.1, read as the reverse complement.
CGACACCGACTACGCCTTCGCGGGCACCAACCTCAACCTGCTGATCGACTTCGACGGCACGCCGGGGGCGCGCGGCTTCAGCGACCTGTCCATCCTGCCCCCGATGGACGCCGGCCCGACCGCGGGCGTGCCCACCGATCGCGGCATCGAAGGCATCGTGATCGGCCAGCTGCACTTCCCGGCGGCGGGCATCTTCGCCGACCCGACCAACCCGATCGCGTTCTGGGAGGCCACGTTCACCGCGCCCGTCGACGCCGGGGGCGGCTACCGCGTCGACCTGCTCACCGAGACGCTGCGCTTCGACGCCTGGCCCGACCGCGATTCGGGCATCGCCGCGTCGCGCCTCGACCTCGCCCTCGAGGATTCGGCGAGCATCTTCGTGATCCCCGCGCCGGCGGGCGCTGCCATCCTGATGTTCGGCCTCGCCGCCCTGCATCGACGTCGAAGCACCATCGAATAGGAGCCACCCATGCGTACGCACGCCTTCGCTCTCACCTGCCTCGCTGCCGCCAGCACCGCGCTCGCCCAGACCGCCCCGCGCCTCATCATCGAGGCCGACGATCCCGACATCCCGACCGTGGGCGGATCGACGATCATCCGCATGTTCGCGCAGTTCGACGACGCAAGCGATTACGCCATCGCGGGCATCGCGACGAGCCTCGTCAGCAGCCGTGGAAGCGAGGGCTGGTCGGACATCAGCCTCGTCGCCCCGATGGACGGGCCGGGCACCTCCGCCGGTCTTGTTTCGGGCACCGGGATCGATGGCATCATCGCCGGGCAGCTCAACTTCCCGATCGCCGGTATCTTCGCCGACCCCTCCAACCCGATCGCCTTCTGGCAGGCACGCTACACGGTGCCGTCCGGCGCCGAGCCCGGCGTGCTCGAACTCTCGACGCAGACCGATCGCTTCGACGTCTACGTCGATCGCGACTCGGCGACCAGCGAGAGCCGCCTGGGCGACCTGATCGAGGGCTCGGCACGCGTCAACATCACCCCCGCCCCGGCGACCAGCCTCGCCCTGCTCGGCCTGCTCGCGCTGGGCCGCCGGCGTCGATGAGGCGATATACGGACCTTGGCGAATGCTGCGCGAGCGTCGGTCACCGCCAACGGTCCTTCCGTCAGCGTGAACCGTCCTTCCGTCACAGCAACCGGTCCTGCCGTCATGGCTTACCGTCCTTCCGTCGGCGTTGACGGTCCTTCCGTCACGGCCACCCGTCCTTCCGTCAGCGGTAACCGTGCTTCCGTCACAGCCGCCCGTCTTTCCGTCAGCGGTAACCGTCTTTCCGTTACAGCCAACGGTCCTTCCGTCACAGCAACCCGAAGGCCCGTCACCGCCGTTCTCGGACCCGTCAGCGGCCCCCGGGGCCCGTGCGGGCCGATTCCCGCTGTTTCCGGACCCACACAACCGCACGAGGACCACGGCCCGTATCGGAACGCGAGCTTCTCGTTTGCCCGGCGCCCGCCGGGCGGCCAATCTCGGGGAAGAACCATGATCGCCACGCCCACCGCCGCCGCCGCGTCCGCCGCCGCTTTGGCCGTCTGTGCCGGCCTCACCCACGCCCAGATGCCCGGCGAGGTCATCATCGAGATCGACCAGCCCGTGCTGGCGCCGGGCGAATCGACCACCGTCCGCCTCTGGGCCGGCTTCGACAGCACCCGGGACTTCGCCATGGCCGGCGTCGCCACGAGCCTGCTGGCCGATTCGGGCGGGGTCGACATCGCGTCCGCCTGGTCCGACGTCGTGCTCGTCGCACCGATGGACGGGCCGGGCACGACCTTCGGCACGCCCGACGCCGGCGGGTACGCGGGCATCATCGCCGGTCAGTTGCTGTTTCCGCCAGCGATGATCCCCGCCGACGACAGCGATCCGATCGCCTTCTGGCAGGCGACCTTCACCGCACCGTCCGACGCTGGTGGATTCGAGGTCGACCTCTCGACGCAGACGACCGCGTTCGCGGTCTACATCGAGCGCTCCTCGGCCATCAGCGAGAGCCGCCTGGACGGCCTGACCGAGGGCGCCGGCACGATCGTCGTCGTCCCCGCGCCCGCCGGCGCGCTCGTGCTCTTCGGCCTGCTCGCTGCGCGCCGCCGCGCTAGCCGCCCGGCAAATGCTTCTCGATCCAGTCGTCCTGCCGCATGACGTGCCCGCGGTTGATGCGGTCGCGGTGCTCGGCCCGGCGCTGGCTGCGCGTGACCGCCAGGCGCGCCAGGCGGTTGCCGCCGACCTCCTCACGGGCCGTGCGGCGGCGGACGAAGCCGGCCAGCCCGGGCGCGTTGTGCTCGACCAGCTCGTCCTCGAGGCTCGCGAAGATCTGCGCGCTGCCCGGGTCGCCCTGGCGCCCGGCCCGGCCGATGAACTGCCGGTCGATGCGCTTCGAGGCGTGCAGCTCGGTCAGGATCACGTGCAGCCCGCCGGCGTCGCGCGACTTCTCGTCGAGCATGATGTCGGTGCCGCGGCCGGCCATGTTGGTCGCCACGGTGATGGCCCCGCTGCGCCCGGCCTGGGCGATCAGCTCGGCCTCGGTCTTGTCGAAGTTGGCGTTCAAGACCTGATGCGCGAGGCCGCGGGCTTCCAGTCGTTCGCTGATCCGCTCGCTCACCTCGATCGACCGCGTGCCCACGAGCACGGGCCGGCCCTGGGCGTGCTGGGCGACGACCGAGTCGACGATGGCCGCGAACTTCGCGCTGGCCGAGCGGAAGATCCGCGTCGGCCACTGCTCGCGGATGAGCGGCTCGTTGGTGGGCATGACGACGACGGGGCGCGAGTACACCGCCTCGATCTCGCTGCGGGCGTCGATGGCCGTGCCGCTCATGCCCGCGAGGAACCGATAGGAACGGAAGAACCGCTGGAAGCTCACACGCGCGAGGGTCTCGCGGTCGGCGGTGACCTCCACGCCCTCCTTGGCCTCGACCGCCTGGTGCAGGCCGTGCTCCCACGAGCGGTCGGCCAGGTATCGCCCGGTGTACTCGTCGACGATGACGACCCGCCCGTCGACGATCTGGTAGTGGTGGCCGCGCAGGTAGCAGTGCCGGGCGGCCAGCGCCTGCTTGATGAGCTCCTCGGCGCGGCGGGGGGCGCGCCAGATGGCGTCCTCTTCCTTCGCGAACAGGTCCTTGAGCCGCTCGCGGCCGCGGCGCTTCAGCTCGGCCCGGCGGCGCACGTGCTCGATGGTGTAGTCGGGCCCCTCGTCCAGCCGGGCGGCCAGCCGGGCGGCGGTGGCGTAGACCCCGCTCATCTCGTCTTCCTTGCGCGCCTGGGCGATGATGAGGGGGACGACGCCCTCGTCGATGAGCACGGCGTCGGCCTCGTCGACGAGCGCCGCGTGCAGGCCCGGCACCAGCGGGCTGAAGGCCGCCGCCTCGGGGCGGTCGCCAAAGCGCGCGAGTGTTTGGCGGCCGGTCCAGGGCGTCTTGAGGCGGCCGATGCGCAGCTGGTCGCGCAGCCAGTCGGCGGTGATCTGCTTGGGCGTGCCGTAGACGATGTGCCTGGCGTACACGCCCGCGCGGTCCTGGGGGCTGAGCTCCTGGGTAATCGCGCCCACCGTCAGCCCGCAGCGCTCGTAGATGGGCCGGCGGCTCTCGGCGTCGCGGGCGGCGAGGTAGTCGTTGACCGTCAGCACGTGCAGCCGCGTGCGGCTCCAGGCGATCAGCGGCGCGGCGATCGAGCCGGTGAGCGTCTTGCCCTCGCCCGTGGCCATCTCGACGACGCGGCCGTGGTAGAGCCCCAGCGCGCCGGCGAGCTGCACGACGTAGGGCTCCTGGCCGGTCTGCCGACGCGCAACCTCGCGCATGAGGGCCATGGCGTGGCGGAGCTGCTCGGCGTCGGCCCGCCCGCGCACGAACGCCTCGCGGGCGGTGCGCACCGCTTCGTCGAGCTGCGCCTCGGTCAGGTCGACGATGGTGGGGCGCAGCGCATCGACGCGCCTGGCCTCGGCCAAGAGGTGCCGCGTCGTCGTGCGCAGCCGATCGGCCCGGGCCCGCGCCATGACGGCGACCTTGTCCAGCCCGCCGTAGTGCTCGGGCTTGCGCTGCCGGGCGCGCAGCGCCTGGAACATGACCTCGTAGCGTGTCAGCTCGCTGACCGACGGGCCGGGCGCGGGCGGGGGGATGTGCGCGGTCGTGTCCATCGTCAGATATCGATCCGTCCCTGGATCAGCTGCCGCAGCCGGTCGACCCACTGGCCCAGCAACGGACGCGGCGGCAACGCGAACCGCACCGCCACGCGCTCGCCGGGCAGCGGCGGGCGGCCGGCCTTGTCCCCGAAGTCGGCGTCCATCTCGACGATGAACCGCGGACGCGTGGCCCGGGGCGTCTGGTCCTGGCGGCGATCGGTCTGGACCTGGCCACCGCCGATGTCGGCCAGCGCCGGGTGCGGCAGCGTGCGGTCGCCCGCGTCGCGACGCTCGAACTCGGTGACCGGGTAGGCCACTTCCGGCTGGGTGCGCCGGCGGACCTGGGCCGAGAAGTCGTCGCCGAAGCTCATGGCCGCCAGCCAGTCGGCCTGCCGCTGGTCCATCGACGCGACGATCCGGATGTCGTCGCTGGCCACCACCGTACAGACCGGGGCGCCCTGCTGCACGTACTGGCCGGCCAGCCGGCGTGGGTCGTCGGCGATCGTGCCCGCGTGTGGCGCTCGCATCGTCAGGGCGTCGACGCGCTCCTGCAGGAACGCCAGCCGCTCGAGCAGTACGCCGCGCCGCTCGGTCATCAGGTCGGCCACGGGCACGTCCTGGGCCATGGCCGAGCGGAAGCGGGCCTCGAGCTCGCGGAAGGCGCCCATCGTCCGCTCGAGCTGGGCCAGCAACTCCGGATTCTCGGCCCGCGCGATGGGCTGGCCCGCCTCAACATACTGGCCCGGGGCCACGAACACCTCGTCGACGAACCCGTCGCTGCCGGCAAATACGCCCGTGAACTGTTCGCTCTCGACGACCGCGCTGGCCCGCCGGTAGTCGGGCAGCGGCACGGCGCCCACCATCAGGCCCGCCAGGCCCACGGCGGCCAGGCTGGTCAGCACCACGCGGCCGCGCTTGTCGGCGATCAGCGGGCTGGTGGCCAGCCAGTGCGTCCACTTGCCCAGCGGCATGACGAACCACACCGTGGCCGTCCAGATCGCCAGCACGAGCCCCAGGCCGAACATCTGGCCCATCACGAACAGCGTGATCGAGAAGAACAGGAACACGCGATAGGCCATCGCCGCCCAGCCATAGGCGATCAGCCATGGCCGCTCGCCGGGCTGCACGGTGGGGGGCTTGGCGTTCTTGATGCGGTACATGTACCGCTGGAACTGATACTTGATCAGGTTCTGGGCCCGCTGCATGAGGTTGGGCGCCTCGAGCAAATCGCTGAGGATGTAGTATCCATCGAATCGCATGAGCGGGTTGGCGTTGAAGAGGATGGTGCTGATGCTGGCCGTGAGCATCGCGCTGTAGGCAAACTGGTTCACCACGCCGCCGGTGTCGAGCGTCGAGAGCCACACAAACGCGGCGACCGATGCCGCGGCCAGTTCGAAGATCATGCCCGCGGCGCCCACGGCCATCCGCTGCCACTTGCTGGGGAAGGCCCAGGTGCTCGACGCATCGACGAACGGCGCCGGGAACATCACGAGCATCATGATGCCAAGCTCGGGCACCTGCCCGCCGAAGCGCTTGCACACCAGCCCGTGCCCGCTCTCGTGGATGATCTTGCTGATGATGAACACGACGATCAACCACGGCCAGTTGGCCGGCGCGATGGCACCTTGGAAGCGCTCCGTGTCGAACAGCGCGCCCACCTCGCCCGTCAGCGCGACGATGGCGCTCAGCAGCAGCACGCACCAGGCAAGGAAGCCCCAGCGGTTGAGGATCGGCCGCACGATGGGCTCGACGGCCGTGAAGATGGCGTCCGGATTGAATAGCCGGATGCGGAAGTACATGATGCCCATCGCCTGGCCGATGGCCTTCTTCTTGATGCGCTGGCGGGCCCGGGTCAGCAACTGCTCGGTCTCGGGCGTGTCGTCGGCCTTCAGCAGGTTCGCGTTGTAGAGCTGGCTGATCAGCTCGACGGTCTCCACCTGCGTTGGGGCCGCGTCGCCGTGCATTTCCAGGCACAGCTTCCAAGTCTCTTCGACCGTCCGCTTGCCATCCAGCAGGCAAACGAACTCGTACGCCATGGGCGTGAGGCGGTAGAACTGGTTGCTGGCCGGGTCGTGCACCACGTGCCATCGCCGGCCGCGATAGTGCTGGCGGGTGATCTGGGTGTGGCTCCGCAGGCGCGGCTTCATCGCACGCACGCGGCTCCACATGGGGCTGAAGGTCGGGCGGTCAGTCATGCCAGCGCCCCCTTAATACCACAACCAGAGACGCGCGGTGTCGAGCAGCCGTCGGCTGAGCACCCAGATGATCCGCTTGTCGCCAGTGTCGATGTAGGCGATGCCCTCCATGCCCGGCCGCAACCAACCGGGCGGGTCTTCCAGCGAGCCACGCAGTTCGAACACGTTGCTGCCCTCGTCGGGCTGGCCCATGGGCACCAGGCTGCTCGCGCTGAAGCGGAACCGCTCGCCGGGCCGGGCGCGTGTAGCAAACCCACCGACGCTCTCGGGCGAGACATAACCAATGTCGCTGTCCGGCACGCGCGCGACGACCTCGAGTTGGTCGAGGCTGGCGATGCGGAACATGGGTTCGCCAATATTGATCGCCGAACCGATCATCCGCCGCGGGTCGCCCGAGACGATCGTGCCGTCGATCGGAGCCATGATCCGCGATCGCTCGATCTGCGTGTCGATGTACCGCAACCTGGCCTGCTCCTGCTCCAGCCGGCCGAGCGCCTGCTCGGCGGCGTTCAGGTCGCCCTCCTTGCGCGCCTCGTCGGCCTCGCGACGAGCCGAGGAAACCGACGCTTGCGCATCGATGCGGCTCTCGCGCAGCTCCGTCGTGTCCAGTTGCATGAGCAGATCGCCCTTGGCGACCTGTACGCCCGGGCGGATGCCTTCAGGCACGCCGGCGATGATGCCCGCGAACGGCGCGGCCACGGAGCGCTCGTGCACCGCAAGCAGCTCGGCTTGTGCGTCGACCCGGTAGGGAATCTTCACGAACGTCACGACCAGTAGGACAAGCAAGGCAACCAGTGCGGCAACCTTCCACGCCGTGTGCCGTGGGCCCACCAGCCACGTGCCGCTCTTGAGCATGCTGTGCCATGCGCGCTGGGGAATTGGACGATCATCGCTGCGGCGCAGCTCGATGACGGGCCCAACGAGGTCCAGCGTTGCCTGCAACAACTCGAGCTTCGCCGGCTCGAGCTGATCTTCTTCGGAGAGTTCGATGGTGACCACGCCCACCACGCGCTCGCCCGCGCGAATGGGGAGCGACGCAACCTTCAACCGTGCGTCAGAGGACGCCAATTGCCGGTGGGCGTGGGTGACTGCCGCCGCCAGAGTCGGGTCGACGGCCGGCTCGCCCTCTTCGGCTTGGGCGCCCTGGGGCGCCTTTGGGACGGGGTAGACCACCGCGTGGGCCTGGTCGTAGCACTCTTCCATCGCGGCCTGGAGCATCCGCACCATGTGCAGCCGGCGGTCGACGTGCTCGGTGTCGCTCAGCGCCTGGACGCGGACCACGCCCGAATCCCCGAGTCCGCGTACCCAGCCGATGGCGGCCCGATCCGCCGACGCGGCCCGTGAGAGGTCGTTGGCAAGCTGGATGCACGCGCCCTTGAAGCCCGAGGCCTCGTTGATCGAGGCAATCAACCGGCCCGCCAGATCCAGAGCGGCCGACGACTGCCACGCGCCCTTGGCCTCCTGCCTGGCCGCGTGCAACTTGGCATAGCCGCACAGGACTTCGACGAGCGCCATCGTCGTCTGCGTTGCCTCGCGTGAGCGTTGCTCGATGGTCAGGCAGATAGCCGCCTTGTGGCCGCCGCCTAAAGGCAGATCGATCGCGCCCGCAATCACGGCCCCGCTGTCGCCGCCGGCGCCATACATCGGCGAACTCGTGCCACCAAGTGCGAACACGCGGGCCTCGCCGCCACGAACGGCTTCTGCCGCAGCCGAACGCACCCACGAGCCGTGTTCGATCTGCCCGGGATCGATGCGGCGGGGTTCGGCCGGCCTGCCTCCCTGCGCTTCACCGGCGGCGACGGCGAACGCGATCGAAGGTTCCTCGGCGCCCTGGTCCTGCGTGTCGCTGGCCGACACGATGACCACCGACCCTTGGCGGGCGTTGGCCACGCGGGTCAGGACCACGCACAGGCGGGCGAGGAAGGTCGTGGCGTTGGGCGACTCGGCCGAGAGTTCCTCGACCACACGCCGCCACGCGGGCGTTCGCAGATTAGAGATATCCGTCACGGTCGCTCCTCTCGGGGCAACGGGTCAATCGCGTAGCCGACCACCTGTTGCGGCCGGCCACGCTCGATTCGTTCTTGTTGGGCCGCGTGCCGGTCAGCCGGCGTCGGCGGCCAGGGCGGGCGCGCCCTGCTGCTCCCCATCGTTCTCGGTCGCCCGCGCGTCCTGTCGTGCCTCGTTCTGGGCCTCATGCTCCGCAAGGATGCGCATGAAGGCCTCGGTCGGCTCGCTGAAGCGCACCCAGGCCGGCAAGCCCGAAAGAAGGCGATCCGGGTTGGCCATCTCGACCTTGACCCACACCTTGTCCGAGCCGAAGTCCGCCACCGGGCTCACCTCGGTCACCGTGCCCTCGAACAACCGGGGCTCCCCGGCCACGCTCACCGCCACCCACGCCGCATCGCCGCGGGCGATCCCTTCGGCCAGCACCGTGCTCGTCGGGGTGGGCACCTTCACCTGCAACGGGTCAATCGACACCAGACGCAGCACCGGCTCGCTGTCCTGCATCGCCTGACCGGGCGTCACTTCGATCGCCGCAACGGTTCCGTCGAATTGGGCCGTGACGGCGAATCGCTCGAGTTCGGCTTCTTGCCGCTCCAGCGCGATGCCCTGCTCGATAAACCGCTCCTTGGCGGTGTCGAGCTCGATCTTGGCGTTTTCAAGAGAGGCCTTGGCACGCTCGTACTCCAGCGTGCTGCCACCCCCCTGGTCCTGGGCGGCCTGCTGGTTGTCAAACTCGATCTGAGCCAGCTTCACGCGGTTCTCGGCCGCCAGGATCTCGAAGCGGTTCTTGGCCCGCCGCTGCTGAAGACGCAGGGCCGCCTGAATGTCCGCATCCCGAGCCCGGACGAGCACGTCGCCCTTTTCCACCTTGTCGCCCACGCTCACCAGCACCTGCCGCACCTCGCTGGGCTGGCTGAAGCCCATCATGGCGTCCTTGCTGGGCTGGGTAAAGTGGTAGATGCCACCGAACTCGGCAGCCCACGACGGCTCATATTGATAGCTGCGCGGAGATTCCTCGGTCTGCTGCGCAAACGCAACGGGTAGGGCACCAGCCAGCAACGGCAGGGTTAGGGCAATGGTAAGGATGGAAGAACGACGGCGCGTGGGCTTGGCTGTGGCCATGGTGACCCAGTATACGGTTGAGACGTAGGCCTTTGTTCCCCTCAGACTGCATTTCGCAACCGTGACCCCGTCCGCTCCGTAGAAACCCGTATCGTCGCAGGTCTCCGGTTCGCCAGGACACCAGGCCCGGAAGGAGCATTCCATCATGCGGTCGAGGCAAGATATGGGTCGGGGCTTTTCGGCCATCGAACTACTCGTCGTCATCGGCGTGGTGGTCCTGCTCACGCTGATCGCCCTCCCGCTGGTCGGTGGGTTCCGCAACCATCACCACGGGCCGAGATTCCTCAAAGACTCGACCCAGGTTCGAGGCATCGTCCAGGCCGCGGCGATTTGGGCCCAGAACAACAACGAGCAATACCCGATCCCCAGCGAAGTCGATCTGACGGGCGCCACCATCTCAAGGCCCGATGGCCTCGTTGGTGCTGATCGCCGGCTTGACACGACGGGCAACATGCTTTCGCTGCTCATATGGAACGGCTTCTTCCCGGTCGAACTGACCGTAAGCCCGGCAGAGATGGGTAACGTCGACGTGATGTATCCCTACCAGTCCGCCAGTCCATCGGCCGCCGTGACTCCGGGCAACGCGTATTGGGATCCTGCGTTTCGCGGCACGCCACTGGACGAGTGGGGAGGCGGCATCCCCGGTAAGGTCGGCGACCCGAGCCATAACTCCTACGCCCAGGCGCCCTGGTTCGACGATCGTGCGTACCTGTGGAGCAACACGTTCAGCGCCACGCAGGCCTGCCTGGGAAATCGCGGTCCTGCGTTCACGCTCAAGAACGACCTGTGGGAGCCAATCCCAGGCAACAGCTTCGGTGCACGCTCGACGACCATGGCCATCCACGGCCCGAAGGACCAATGGCACGGCAACGTCGGGTTCAACGACCAGCACGTGGAGTTCTACACGCAGGCAGCGCCGACCTACCTGACCTGGACGTTCGCGGGCATCTCCGATCCGACCAGGATGACGCGACCCGACAATCTGTTCCACGCCGAACATGACCACAGCCGGGCGCTCATCGACGAACAAATCAGCCAAGTGCGCGGCCGGGATGGTCGCGGCACGATCCGCGGCGATGGGGCCCCCGGCGGCCCGGGCGCCTTGGACCAGAAGAACAACTACCTGCGGCCGATCGCAAGAGTACTGCCAGGCGAAGGTGGTCAGATTTCTGCTGAGTTCTGGATCGACTGATGCGCCTGAGCGTGTGGTCGCAGCGGGCGCCCGGCCAGCGCCAACGGCCTGAACTGGCCCGAGACCTGCTCGGTCAGGCGGTGGCGCTCGAGGCAGGCGAGGATCGTCCGGTTGGGCACCAGGCCGGCCAACCGCCGCGGGTTGAAGGTTTTGCAGCCTCGCTCTCAAGAACCGATGATCTGGCGATGTGCGTGGTGGGCACGTGCGGCGCCGTTGGCATCGATGTCGAGCGATTGCGGCCCTGGAGCGAACTCACGGAGATGGCTTCGCTGGTGCATCCGGCGCCGCCCCGCGATGCCCGTGGGCTCCTGGAACTCTGGACGCGCAAAGAGGCGCTTTCCAAGGCCATGGGAACCGGTCTGCCGAATGACGTGCGTGCTCTCTCTGTTCCCGAACGATCACCGGCGGCTTGCGAGTGGTTCAGGCAGGATGGCTGGCTGTGGATCGGCTGCCCGTGCGAATCTGGAGCCGTTGCGTCACTGGTCGTGCAGAACGAGGGTGCAGACGTGGAAGGTGGCTATGACATGATCGAGATCCGCGAGAAGCCGGCGATCCGAATCTGGTCGATGGAAATTCACTGCTAGCCAAGATCGATATCAAATGCATGGGCCAGTTCGTCGATACGATCAGCCCCGCAGCCGCAGGCGTTCACGTGGGCGACCTTTCGGCCTGGGCGAGGCTGCTTGCGATAGTCATGCAATTTGGCGTTTGGCCGCGAGAGCACGGCCGAGACGTTTGGCAGCTGTCCGACGCAGTTCAGCATGATCGTGGGGCAGCGCAACGCGGTGGCGCCCAGCGGCAAGCCCATTACAGCGCGGACGTGGTTCTCGAATTGGCTGGTGACGGCGCCGTCGACGGTCCAGTGACCGCTGTTGTGCACCCGCGGGGCGAACTCGTTGGCGATCAATCTTCCACCGGCCTCGAAGAACTCGATCGTCAGCACGCCCACGTGAGCGAGGGCGGTCATCAGCTTGGTTGCCAGCGCGTTCGCGTGCGAATCAACCGCCGTCGGCACGCCGGTGGCAGGAGCCGTTGTGACGCGCAGGATGCCCTGGCGATGCTCGTTCTCGACGAGCGGATAGTGGGCAATGGCTCCATCGACGCCGCGCACGGCCACGAGCGAGAGTTCTCGCTCGAAGCGGATCATCTTCTCGAGCACGGCGGGCTGCTGGTCAATCGCCGACCACGCCCGCTCCATGTCGGCGGGGTCGGCGATGATGGCCTGGCCCTTGCCGTCATACCCACCCCGTCGGGTCTTCAGGATCGCCGGCAGCCCGACCGATTCGGCGGCTTGCGGGAGCATGTCGAACGAATCAACGACGTGCCAGGGTGCAACCTCGAAACCGGCGTCCGTCAGCGCGCGCTTTTCCAACGCGCGATCCTGGGACAGACGAAGGCTCTCGATGCCAGGCCGAATTGGCACGAGCGGAGCCAGCGTTTCCCCGGCGACCGTGGGGACGTTCTCGAATTCATAGGTGACGACGTCGAGAGCCTCGGCGAACCGATGCAGCGAACCCGCATCGTCGTACTCGCCGCGCACCAGTTCGCACACGTCGCCCGCGCATGCGTCAGCGCCGGGGTCGTAGGCCCGCACGCGGACACCCAAGGGCGCGGCGGCCAGGGCCAGCATTCGTGCCAATTGCCCGCCGCCCAGGACGCCGAGCCTCACTTGCCGGCCTCGGGCGGGAGGGTGGCTCCGAGCACCGCATCGGTCTGGCTGCGGCGGAATCGATCGATGGCTTGGGCCACGTCCTGATTCCCAAGGGCGACGATCTGCGCGGCGAGGATGCCCGCGTTGCGAGCGCCCGCATGGCCGATGGCCAGCGTGCCAACCGGAATGCCGCCGGGCATCTGCGCAATCGAGAGCAGCGAGTCAAGCCCGTTGAGCGCCTTGCTCTGTACCGGCACGCCAAGCACGGGCAAGGGCGTCTTGCTGGCGCACATTCCCGGTAGGTGGGCGGCCCCGCCGGCGCCCGCGATGATCACCTGGAGCCCGCGCTCCTTTGCCTTGGCCGCATACTCGAAGAGCAGGTCGGGCGTGCGGTGCGCCGACACGACCCGGCACTCGAATGCCACGCCGAGATCGGCCAGGGCCTGCGCCGCGTGGGCCATGGTGTCCCAGTCGCTGGTTGAGCCCATGATGACGCCTACCAGCGGCGGGCCGGCGGGAGACTGCGGTGCTTCCGGGGCTTGTGCTGCCATCGGGCAGGGTAGGAAGGCAAGGCCCAGAGGGGGCGGTCAGTCAGCCGGCCTGCGAACGAGATTGCCCGGAGCGTTTGACGCGGGGGCTCGAGTCCTCGTCGTCGTCGGTCATGACTTCGCGCGAGGTTCGCCCGGCCAGCATCGACGGGCGCTGATCACCGTCTTCGGCGGGCGAGCCCGTCGGGCAGTGGTGGAGGATGTGCGAGTCGGCGTCGTAGCAGCCGCGCATCTCGTCGTGTGCGGTGCCATCCCACAAGGGGCTGCCAACGAAGTAGGCCGCCCGGGCGATGAGGTGGCTGGCGATGGGAGCGGTGATGAAGAGCATGCCGATGACCAGCAGCGCTTCGAGCACCACGTCCAGGCTGACGAAGTGGGTGGCCACCGCCAGCACCATGCATCCGACGCCCAGGGTGCCGGCCTTGGTCGCGGCCTGCATCCGGCAGTACACGTCGGGCATGCGGAGCAGGCCAACGGCCGCGAGGACGCTGAAGAATCCGCCCACGAGTACGAGGGCGACCGTGAGCCCATAGTTCAGCCACGTGACGGCCTGCGTCATCCATTCGTTCATGGCCTGGCCCTCCGCTCGAGGTAAAGTGCGAATGCGGCGGTGCCCAGGAACAGGATCAAGCCCATCACGAGACAAACGCTGAGCAGAACCGGCTTGCCGATGAGGATCGCGAAGATCGCGATGACGGCTACGGCGAACATGCCCATGAGATCCAGCGCGATGACGCGGTCGGGAAGCGTTGGGCCGATGAGCAGGCGTACCAGGCACCCGATCATGGCGACGGCCAGCATGCCCAACACCACGAGTACGATGACCTCGATGAAGACCGGGCCGTCGTTGAGGGCCGGCGTGATGGCCTGGGCGGGGACGAAGCCGGTCATCGCGTGACCTCCAGCAGGCGTCGCTCGAAGCCGTCCTTGATCTCACGTCGCATCTCGTCGGGGCTGGTCACGTGCATGAAGTGGATGAACAGGATCGACTTGTCGGCAGACACGTCCAGGCTCAGCGTTCCGGGCGTCAGCGTGATGAGATTGGCCAGGATCGTCAACTCCGTGTCGGTGATGTTCTCGTCGATGGGAACGGCAAGCACGCCCGGCTTGAGCTTTCTCAGCGGGCTCATGGTGTAGTAGGCCATCTTGATGTTCGCGATGACCAGTTCGACGAGCACGTAAAAGCAGAAGCGAGCCGTACGCCCGACCTTGGAGTAGTACGACCCTCGCATTTCCCTGGGAATGCACAGCCTGAGCGTCACGAAGGCAATGACAAACCCGATGAGGAAGTTCGCGGGCGAGAACGGCCCGATTGCCATCGCCCATACCAATGCGAGAACGAGATTGAGAACGAGCGCGCCTATGGCTGGTCCTCCTTCGGAGCATCGCCGCTGCTCGGAACGGTAGCCAGTTCGCGCAGCGTGCCATCGACCGCACGCTGGTAATGTTCGCCTAGGACGGCCCGCTGGTAGCCCTCGGCATCGAGCAGCTGAGCGCCGGCTCGCTCGGCCACGTTGTAGAGCGGTTCGATGAAGATGCCCAGCCCAATCGTTGCTGTCGCAAGGACGACGATGGGCGTGGCCATGAGTCCGATTCGAACACGATCATCGCGGCCTTTCACCGCAGGACGCTCGGGCATGGACTCGGGGGGCTCCTTCCAGAACGCTTCGGCCCAGATCTTGGTCATGGAGTAGAGCGTGAGGATGCTGACGCACAACGAGGCGGCAACGAGCGAGAATGCCCCAGCCGCCAGGCCGCTCTTGATGAGGACGAACTTGCCCCAGAAGCCGGTTGAGATCGGAATGCCCGCCAGCGACAGGGCCGAGGCCATGAACAGCACGCCGGTCCACGGGTGGGTCTTGATGAGTCCGCCCAGGTTCTTGAGTTCGCTGGTGCCCGCGAGTCGCTGGACGAGGCCGCTGATGAGGAACAGGTTGCCCTTGACGATGCCGTGATGTAGCAGGAACATCGCCGATCCGGCCAGGGCCACGGTGGCGTTTTCGCGCGCCGTCACGCTGTCGGGCTCGGCGTGGGCAAGGGCATAGAGAGCCACCGACAGGCCCATGAGCATGTAGCCGATCTGGCTCACGCTGTGGAACGCAAGGATGCGGCGGATCTCGAACTGGCACGCCGCACCGAGCACGCCGGTCACCATAGTCAGGCCGCTGATCCACATGAGGATGGGGGCGGTGATGTCCATCTGCTGGTCAAACAGCAGCGTGAACGTGCGCATGATGGAATAGACACCCACTTTTGTCAGCAGGCCGGCGAAGAGCGCGGTGATGGCCACCGGCGGCGTGTGATAGCTGGCCGGCAGCCAGAAGAACAGCGGGAAGACGGCCGCCTTGATGCCAAAGGCGACCAGGAAGAGCATTGAGAGAGCGGTGATGGCGCCGGGGTTGTCGGCCCGGTCGAGCACGATGGACAGGTGGGCCATGTTCAGCGTGCCGGTCATGCCATAGAGCAGGCCGATGGCGGCCAGGAAGATGCCGCTGGAGAGCAGGTTGAGGGTGACGTACTTGATGGCCCCCTCGAGTTGGCCGCGCTCGCCGCCCAGGGTTAGCAGGACGAAGCTGGCCAGCAGCATGATCTCGAACCAGACGTACATGTTGAAGATGTCGCCGGTGAGGAACGCGCCAGAGCAGGCGGCCAGCACGGCGTGCACGAGCGGGTGATACCCGAAGCTCTCTCGCTTGCGGTCGATGGCGCCCATGCTGTAGACGGTCAGCGCGACGGCGACCAGGCCGTTCAAGCCGACCAGCATGGCGCTGAGTGTGTCGGCGACGAGCGAGATGCCGAAGGGAGCGGCCCAGCCCGCGGCGTCGGTGGTGACCACGGTGCCGTCGCTGGTGGCGTAGAGGAGCGAGATCGAGGACGCGAGCAGGCTGAGAGCGCCCGCGAGGCTGACCACCCGCTGCATCACGCGATCCTTCCACAGCCCGATGCATAGCACCGTCGTGGCAAGTGGAATCAGGATGGGCGCGATGATCGTCAGGTTCATCGGTCGGTCGTCCGCATGGCGTCGAGGTCGTCGGTGCCGACCTCCTGGTAGGTTCGCTTCACGAGCACGATCGTGAACGCCAGGATGGCAAAGCTGATGACGACGGCCGTCAGGATGAGTGCCGGGGGCAGCGGATCGCTGTAGGGCGCGACGAGCTGTTCTTCATCGGCTGGGATGAGCGCGGGCTTGCCGCGGGTCAGCCCGCCGGCGGCGAAGATCAACAGGTTCGCGCCGTGGCTGATCAGCGCAAGCCCGATGATCAGCTTGACGAAGCTTCGGCGGAGGATCATGTAGATGCCCGCGGCGTACAGGAAACCGACGGCGATGGCGAGCAGCAATTCCATATCGCGATCCTCCTTTCCTTAGCTCTCTTCGGCCAGGGTGAGCAGCATGAGCAGGCACACGCCGAGCACGGTGAAATAGACGCCGATGTCAAACACCAGCGGCGTTCCGACCTTGAGTTCGCCAAACCCGGCCAGTTCGAAGCTGGCCCACATCCCGTACAAGAACGGCTTGCTCTCGATGAGTCCGGGCACGCCGCTGACCAGCGCCATGCCCAGGCCGATGGCGATGTACGTTGTCAGTGGAACACGGAGCAGCCGCTTCATGGCGGGAACGCCGAAGGCCATGGCGTACAGGACGAAGGCCGAGGTTGCCAGGAGTCCACCGACGAAGCCGCCGCCGGGCTGGTTGTGGCCGCGGAGCAGGACCACGATGCTGAAAAGGATCAGCAATGGGAGCATGAAGCGCGTTGCGGTTCGCAGGATGATGGAGTTCATGCCATCCCTCCCTGCGCCGGACGTTCTTGCCGGAGCTTCAGGAGCGTATAGACGCCAACGGCCGCGAGACCCAGCACGGTGATCTCGCCCAGCGTATCGAGAGCTCGGAAGTCGACGAGGATGATGTTGACCAGATTGCGGCCATACGCGACGTGTTCGCCCGGAGCATCCGGAAGCGCGTAGTGGTTGTAGAACCAGGAAATGCCATCGTCAGCGGTAATGGCAAAGGAAGAGACGACAAATGCCGCCATCATCAGGCCGAACGCAGCGCCGAGCAGGGCGTCCAGCGACTTGGCCTTCCTGGAGCTATATACGGCAAAGCGCGGAAGGTGATAGACCACGAGCACGAAGATGATGACGGTCAGCGTCTCGACCGCAAATTGCGTCATGGCAACATCGGGAGCACCGAAGAGCACGAAGATCACGGCCGAGCAATAACCCACGACACCGAGCACCGCGATCGTCGAAAGGCGTCCGCGCATCTGCGTGCTGGCGATGGCCGCCACGCAGATCATGCTGACGAGGACCGCTTCAAACAGCAACTCGGTCCACGCGATCTCGCCGAACGGGGGCAACGCCTGCGCGATCGAGTCGACGACGCCGCCCTTCCAGGCAAGCAAACCCCCGCCGAGCATCAGCGTGGTCAGCACCGTGACTTGGACATAGACGCGGAGATAGCCGCTCTGGAGGAATCGCGTCTGCACCGTGGCGAGGGAGACGGGGCCGACGGTTCCGTTGAACAGAAGGTGGTAGATGCGTTCGCACCCGATGGCCGTCGCGACGCGGTCGAGCGGGCGGGTGATGGCACGCCAGGGCTTCCGTAGCACGAACAACAGTGCACCGGCGACCAGCGCGATGCCGCTGAGCAGCAGGGCGGTGCTGGCGTGCGTGGCCATGTAGATCGCATCGAGCTTGACCAGTTCGACGTCGTGCCCGCCAGCAATCGACGCCGTGGTACCGTTGATAATGGGCGCGGTGAACAGGGCGGGCAAGACACCGCCGATCAGAGTCAGGCCCGTGAGGACGACCGGCCCGAACAGCATGGGCAGCGGCGCTTCGTGGGGCTTCTTCGGATAGTCCTCGGTCGCGGACCGACGCATCAGGAACGGTCGGATGCCGGCTTGGAAGCCGGCGACGGCCATGAACGCCCCGGCAATCGTCGAGATCGTGGGCCAGAGCCACGCAACCTCATGCGGCCCGCCATGGGCGTGCAGGCTTCCCTTGAGCAGCAGTTCCTTGGCGACGAAGCCCAGCAGCGGAACCATGCCTGCCATGGACAAGCCCGAGATGATTGCCACCAGTGCCGTGACGGGCATCTTTCCGAAGAGGCCGCCCATCTGCTCGGTGTCCTTGACGCCCGCTTCGTGGTCGACGATGCCCGCGACGAGGAAGAGGGCGCCCTTGAACAGGGCGTGGGCGAAGATGTACGCCGCCGCGGCCTGCGGCGCGCCCAGCCCGATGAGCATGATCATGATGCCAAGCGAACTGACCGTCGTGTAGGCAAGGACCTTCTTGTAGTAGGTCTGACGCGTTGCCAAGTAGGCGCCCAACAGCATGGTGGCGCCGCCGAAGCATGAGAGGCTCCATTGCCAGGCCGGATCTTCGAGAAAGGCGGGGTTGAGGCGTGCTACGAGGTAGACGCCGGCCTTCACCATCGTCGAGGAGTGCAGGTAGGCACTGACCGGGGAGGGAGCCTCCATGGCGTTGGGCAGCCAGAAGTGGAAGGGGAACTGGGCACTCTTGGTGAAGGCGCCGCCCAGGATCAGGATCATCGCCGCCACCGTCAGCGGGCTGTCGGCGAGCACGTGGTGATGCTCGATGATGCCCGAAACCGAAAACGTGCCAGCAATCTGGCCGAGCAACACCATGCCGGCGAGCATCGAGAGTCCGCCGAGCCCGGTCACCACGAGTGCCTGAAGAGCGCTTTTGCGCGCCTTCTCGCGTTCATGGTCGAAGCCAATGAGCAGGTAGCTCGTGATGCTGGTCAGTTCCCAGAAGATGAACAGCAGGATGAGGTCATCTGCCAGGACCAAGCCGAGCATGGCCCCCATGAAGCCCAGCAGATAGCCGAAGAAGCGTCCCCGCTTCGGATGGCCCTCGAGATAG
Source organism: Phycisphaerales bacterium (assembly GCA_040221175.1). Lineage (NCBI taxonomy): Bacteria > Pseudomonadati > Planctomycetota > Phycisphaerae > Phycisphaerales > Phycisphaerales bacterium. Next base: position 445,442 of record JAVJVK010000019.1, on the reverse strand, counting down.
CTGTTGGCATAGAGCACGATGCCGGTACCCACGCCGGTAACCAGCAAGGCAAAGAGCGTGCTGAGCGAGTCGACTCGGAACGAAAACTCGACCCCGAGCGACTGGCTCCAGGTCCAGCCGACCGCCACGGCTTCTCCGGAGGCGGTGGGATTCATCTGGGTGAGGTAGTACCCGAACGCGACCAGCGGCCCGAGAGCCAGCACGTATCCCGTGGCACGACCGAGCACGCGATGCAGCGTGGGAGCGGCCAAGGCCAGGGCGAAGATGGCAAGCAGGGTGCCGACGATCAACTGCGGGCTCCGTTCGCATCGGACCGGGCCCACGACCGACGCAGGCGCTGAGGTTCGATAACCCGGCGATGGTATCCGAGAATGCCACCGGACCGGCTCCTACGAATCGGCCGTCTGGTTTTCCCGCTTGAATCAATGCTGCCGGTCGGGGCGAATTCTCAGGCGGCGACCTCGGTGACCTTGTCGGCCACGAGGATCTCGGCCTCGGTCTTGGCCTTGATCTCGTCCACGGTGACGCCCGGCGCGATCTCGGTGAGGACGAAGCGACGCTTGTTCACGTCCATCACCAGCACGCACAGGTCGGTGATCACCATGTTGACGCAGCGCTGGCCGGTCAGGGGCAGAGAGCACTGCTTGACGATCTTCGACTGGCCGTGCTTGTTGCAGTGCTCCATGGCGACGACGACCTTGCGGACGCCGGCGACGAGGTCCATCGCCCCGCCCATGCCCTTGACCATCTTGCCGGGGATCATCCAGTTGGCGATGTCGCCTTCCTGGCTGACCTCCATGGCGCCCAGGATGCACATGTCGATGTGCCCGCCGCGGATCATGCCGAAGCTGTCGGCGCTGCTGAAGAAGCTGGCGCCGGTGCGGGCGGTCACGGTCTGCTTGCCGGCGTTGATCAGGTCGGCGTCGACCTCGGCCTCGGTGGGGAATGGCCCGATGCCCAGCAGCCCGTTCTCGGATTGCAGCCACACGTCCATGCCCTCGGGGATGTGGTTGGCCACGAGGGTCGGCATGCCGATGCCCAGGTTGACGACGTAGCCGTCACGCAGTTCCTGGGCCGCTCGCTTCGTGATCTGGTCTCGGGTAAGCATGGGCAAGTGTACCCCAAACGAGCAGCTCAGCGGCCGCCGGCGAGCCTGCGGGCCTTCATGCGGTTCAACCGCCCCCTGATCGTCAGCATGGCGCCGATCGCCGCGAGCGGCGCCCCGGCCAGCCCGACGATGGCCCAGCGGAGCATCTTGCCCGCCTCGACCTGTTCCGGCTCGTCGCTTGCGGCGCCTTCGGCCAGTGGGTTGCTCACGGCCTCGTGGATGATGTGCACGTAACCCTGCAAGGCCATGGCCAGGCCGGTGATCATCAGGCCGAGGCCCAGGAGCAGCAGAATCCAGCCCAGCGTGCGCTTCATGGCTTGCCTTCCGTGTTCTTGCCCGAGATGGCCAGCCCGGCAACGCCCAAGATGAGGATTGCAAGGCCCACGACGCTCACCAGCGCGCTGATGCCCAGCGTCACGAGGGCCAGCGGGCGGATCTCGTCGATGGGCAGCCGGGCGGCCCGGGCCGCGGTGACGCCCGCGGAGATCAGGCCGACGAGCCCGAGCATGAGCCATGGCGTGCAGGCGATGATCGCGCCCAGCTTGATGCGTTGGGTGTGCTTGCGGCGTATGGGATCGATGTGTTGCTCAGACACGGCCTAGCCACTCCGTTTCCAGCTCATCCAGTTCGGCCTTGAGGTCATCGCGTTTGGCGTTGATCTCGGCGGCTCGGACGGCGTCCTTCCAGATCTCGGGATCGTCCAGCTTCGCATCGATGCGCGAAATCTCACCCTCCAGCTCCTGAATCTTCTGCTCGATGGCCTCGACGGGCATCCAGGAGAACTTGCTCTTGCCCGCCTTCTTCTTCGGCGCCGGCGCAGGGGGCGGCGCCGGTGGTGGCACCGTGCGTTTGGTCGGTTCGGGTGCCGAGATGGCACGTGCTCCGCCGGCGAGCCATTCGCTCCAGCCGCCCATGTGCAGGCTTACGCGGCCCTTGCCATCAAAGACGATCAGGTGGTCGCATACCGCGTCGATGAGCGTGCGGTCGTGACTGACGACGATCAGCGTTCCATCGAAGGTCCCGCTCTTCTTGCCCTGCCCGCGCTCCAGCAGGGCTTCGAGGCGTTCGGCACTGGGAATGTCCAAGTGGTTCGTCGGTTCGTCGAGCACCAGCACGTTTCGTGCACAGGCGAGCAGCGCGGCCAGTGCCGCCCGCGCCCGCTCGCCGCCGGACATATCGCCCAGGAGCGACTCCTGGCGGTCGCCCGAGAAGAGGAACGCGCCGGCCAGGTCGCGGGCCTCCTGTTCGCTCAAAAGCTTGGGCTTGTCGGGGCCTTCTTCGGCGTCGGCAAGGCGGGCCACGACCCGCTGGATGTGCCGCGGCACGGTGGTCATCGGATCCATATCGCCGCGGCCCTGGCTGAAGTAGCCGACCTTCAGTCCAGCGCCGTGCTTGACCTGGCCGGCCGAGGGTTCCCGCTTGTTGAGCAGACACTCAACGAGCGTGCTCTTGCCCGCACCGTTGGGGCCAACGACGCCCCAGCGTTCGCCGCGCGAGATGGTGATGTCTAGATCTTCGAACAGGGTGAGCGTGGAGCCGTCGTCGCGGGGATAGCGCATGGTCAGGCCGGTTGCTTTGACGACGATGTCGCCCGTCCGCGGCGCGGGCGGCAGGCTTGGCTTGAAGACGGCAAGTTCGACGGGCTTCTCGAGCGTGGACGACTCGCGTGCCCGATCGAGGCGGCTCTCGCGCCCCTTGGCCTGCTTGGCCCGCTGGCCGGCCCGATACTTGTCGATGAAGGCCTGCTCCTGGCGGAACTTGGTCTGCTGTCGCTCCCATGCCTCCAGTTGCGTCTTCAGTCGATCGGCCCGCAGCGTGCGGAACGCGTTGTATCCACCGGGGTAGCTGATGATCCGGCCGCGTTCGAGCTCCACGACGCGCTCGGCCACCCGGCTGAGCACGGAGCGATCGTGTGCGATGAGGACGACGGCGCCCTTGAACGCATCGACCAGGAAGTCTTCAAGCCAGATGCGGCCGTGCACGTCCAGGTGGTTGGTCGGTTCGTCCATCAAGAGGACGTCGGGCTCGGTCAGCAGCGCACGGGCGAGGGCCAGGCGGGCCTTCTGGCCGCCGCTGAGCTTCTCGACCGGAAGGGAGAACTGCGCGTCGCGGAAACCCAAGCCGTGCAGGACGCCATCGATGCGGTGATCGACGTTGTAGCCGCCGGCGGCCTGGATGCGCTCTTCGATGCGAGCCTGCTCGGCCATGGCTTTCTGGAGATCTTCGCCGGTGGCGTCGGCCAGCTTGTGGAAGACGGCCTCGAGTTGGAGGTGCAGGGCGGCCAGTTCTTCGAAGGCGCCCTCGGCGTGCTGGCGGAGGGTCAGCCCGCGATCGATCCGAGGATCCTGGGCCAGGTAGGCAACGCGGGCGCCCCGCTGGAGCGACACCTCGCCCGCGTCCGGCTTCTGGACGCCGGCCATGATCTTGAGCAGGCTGCTCTTGCCGGTGCCGTTGGGGCCAACGATGGCCACTCGCTCGCGGGGCTCGATGGAGAGCGAGCACCCGCGCAGGATCATGTCGTCGCCGTAGGACAGGTCGAGATTCGCGACGGCGAGGACGGGCACGCTTGATGGTAGTGGGCTGGCGGGCGGTGCCGACGGGTCAGCCGGCCTTTTCCTGATCCTTGAGGAGTTGGTAGATCTCCTCTGGATCGCTGGCCGCGTAGATGCGATCGCGGAAGTCGTCCATGGTCATCAGGCGGCTGATGCGCGCCAGCGCCTGGATGTGGTCGCTCGTGCGGTCGGGGGGGCTGGCCAGCAGGACCACAAGGCGGACGGGCTGGCCGTCGATGGCCTCGAACTCGATGGGGCTGGCTGGCTTGCCGATGGCCATGGCCAGGCCGCTGAGCCCCTCGCACTTGCCATGGGGAATGGCAAGGCCGTGGCCGATGCCGGTGGTGCGGGTCTGCTCTCGGGCCCAGACGGCGTCCTTGAGGGCTTGCGCGTTGTTGACGCGGCCCAACTCGGACAGCAGGTCGACCATCTCGTCGATGACCCCGCGTTTGTCGGTCGACTCCAGGGGCGCCTTGACGCACTCGGGAGTCAGGATGTCCAGCAACTTCATGGGTGCCCGCTCCGCCGCTTGCATGCCGGGGCGACCGACTGTGGTCTCCGGCTCGATCGTGGGGCCACTGTAGACCCCCCGGCACGTGCCTATCGGCCCTCGGACGCCTGGGCGGCCAGCAATGCGGCGTATCCGCCATCGCGATAGGCCGATGGCGGCTGGCCGGGCAGCCCGGCAGGAAGCGTGGACGACTCGCGCACCAGCTGGAAACCGGCCGATGCGCACGCCCACTGGGTGATGTGTTCGTTCTCCTCGGCGTCCATGCTGCACGTTGCGTAGACCACGCGCCCGCCGGCGACGAGCATGGCGCGGCTCTGGGCCACCAGGTCGCGCTGCACGCCGGTGAGGCGCTCCAGTTGCGCCGCGGCTTGCTCGAAGCCAAGCCGGTAACGCGCCTCGGGCCGGCGCGGCAGTACACCCGAGTTGCTGCACGGCACGTCCAGCAGCACCAGGTCGGCCTTGCCGGCCGCCTCGTATCGCACGTCCTCGATGTCCAGCACGCGCGTCTTCTTGTCCTTTGCGAAGACGCGGCGCAGGCCCCTGGCCCGCGCGTCGTTGGTGTCGCACGCCAGGATGGTTGCCTCTGGGTACATCGCGCGGAGCTGGCGCGTCTTGGTGCCAAGCCCGGCGCACAGGTCGACGATGAGCGTGGGGCTGGCGTTCAGGCCGGCCAAGACGTCGAGCGCGCCGGCGGAGGTCGCGTCCTGCACCCAGACGTCCTTACGGCCCTTGAGGAGGTGGCGCGGGCTGGCGCCGGCGGGGCCCAGCACGCTGAGTCCGTCGCGCTCGTGCGGTGTCAGCGTCTGGCCCTCGGGCGCTTCAACAGGTTCGCTTGCGTGGGCGTGGTTGATGACCACCGGCGGATGCACGAGCGTGTGCAGGCATTGCTCGATGGCGCCCGCCTCGCCCAGCCGCGCGTGCCAGCGCTCGATCAGCGCCCTGGGCACGCCGCATGCCTGCTCGAGCCAGGGCAGCGTCTCGGCGGGGAAGGCGTCGCCCCAGAGCTGGATGGCCCGGCCGTCGTGCAGCGGGAGGCGGTCGGCCGTACCCACGTGCTCGGTCGCGGGGCCCTCGAGGACCACCGGCCAGCCCTCTTCGCCTCGGGTCAGCGTCTCCGAAACACGGCGGAGTACGGCGTTGACCAGGCCGGTCGCCTTGGGCTTGCCGGCGGCGCGCGTCCAGTTGACCGCCTCGTTGATCGCCGCGTGGGGTGGGATGCGCTCGAGCAGCAGCAACTGGGCCGCTCCGGCCAGCAGCGCGGCCCGCACGGTGCTGTCCATCTCGTGCATGGGGCGGCTGGTGTGGGGTGCGATGATGGCCTCCAGCGTGATCCAGCGGCGCATGACGGCGTCGTAGATCGCGTGGGCCAACGCGGCCTCGCGGCCGGCGCCCGGGCCCTTGATGGGGCCGGTGTCGAGGGGCTCCAGTCCCAGGTCGGGGTAGCGGTGGGCCTCTTCGCGCAGGCGCTGGTGGGCGACCGAGCGGGCGGTGTGGTGCTGATTCCCGGGTGCGGCGGGGCGGCCGGGGCGGCGGCGTTGGGTGGTTCGTTGTGCCAAGGGCCATGGTAGGGGGGCGTACCATCGCCGCGTGAGCGACCATCGGCCCGAATCGTCCGGCGAAACGCCGCCCGCTCCGGCGCGACCGGGTCGCCGCCCGGCCCGGCTGCTGGGCACGATGCGCATCCGCAAGAAGCTCATCGTGCTGCACACGCTCTTCTCCGCCGGACTGGCGGCGCTGATGTTCTTCATCCTCAGGCCGGCCATCGCCGACCTGGTGCGCCAGGCCGAGGCCGAGGACGCCGCCTACGTGCTGAGCACGCTGGACCTGCGCGAGTTGACCGATGGGCGGCCTAACGGCCGGCGCACTGTCGCCCCGGGCATCACGCTGCGGTGGGGCCAGGCCGATGCGCTCGGGCTCGATCCGTCGGCCATCGCCGGGCTGCAGCGCGCCGCCACCGCGCCCGTGCCCTTGGCGCACGGGGGCGGCGACGGACTGGGCCTGGGCTCGGCGGGCGTGTACCTGCCCCACGCGGCGGGCGGGGGCTACTACGTGGTCGACCGCCGGCTCGAGGGCGTGCGGGCGTCGGTGGCGCGCCTCGACGCGGTGCTGCTGCTGAGCATGCTGGGCGTGTACCTGCTCATCGCCGCCGCGCTGGAGGTCTTCGTGCTGCCGCGGCACGTGTACCAGCCCATCCGCCGGATGCTGCGTGCCGACCTGGCCGTGCAGCAGGGCGAGCGCTCGGCCGAGCTGATCGACCCCAGGTTCATGCCCCAGGACGAGCTGGGCGAGATCATGCGCAGCCGGAACCGTTCCATCACGGCGCTGCGCAGGAACGAAGCCGAGCTGGCGCGAACGCTGGCCGAGTTGGAACTCGTCGCGGGTGATCTGAAGCGCAAGAACCATCTCCTGGAGAATGCCCGGCGGAACCTGGCCGACGCCGACCGGCTGGCGTCGCTGGGCATGCTCAGCGCGGGCGTCGCCCACGAGATCAACACGCCCCTGGCGGTGCTCAAGGGGCTTGTTTCGGAGCTCAACACCAGGCCTGATCGCCCGGTCGAGGCGCGCAAGGCGCAGCTCATGGCCCGTGTCGTCGATCGGCTTGAGCGCCTGGGTGAGGGCCTGCTGGACTTCGCCCGGGTGCGATCGCCACGCATCGCGCCCGTCGAAGTGAGCGCCCTGGTGGCCCAGGCGCTGGAACTGCTGGGCCTGGACGACCCGGTGCGGCGCGTGCGCGTGGAAGTGGCGGTTCCGGGAGCGCTGCGCGTGCCGTGCGATGGCGACCGCATGGTGCAGGTGCTGGTGAACCTGGTGCGCAACGCGGCTGAGGCGCTCGTCGAGAGCGATGCGCGCGATCCGACGGTGCGCATCGCCGCCGAGGCGCTGGAGCGCGAGGGCTCTAATTGGGTGAGCATCACGATCGCCGACAACGGCCCGGGCATCCGCCCCGAGCTTCTGGCCAGCCTGTTCGAGCCGTTCGTGAGTTCGCGGCTGGACGCCAAGGGCACGGGCCTGGGCCTGGCGGTGGCCGACGGCATCGTGCGCGAGCACGGGGGCGTGCTGATTGCGCGCAACGGCCCGCGCGGGGGGGCCGAGTTTGAGGTGCTGCTCCCGGCGTTCGCGCCGGCGTCGGGGGTGTGACGGGGCCAATGGTGCTGGGAGCCGGACCGTGGGGCCCCGGCTATCGCAAGTCTAGATCGATCAGTGCCTGGTCCGAAACCTGGATCAAGCCTATCCGGGCATAGTCCAAGTCGATGATGGTCCACATCGCCGCTCCGATCAGCACCGCCAACGGGGCGGTTATCGAGAGGTTTCGTCGGCCCATCAGCCCGCAACCATACCCCATCGAAGCCATGGCCAGCGCCGAGCACATTGCGAGCAAGCCAAGAACGAGCCCGGGGAGATGCTTGCGCCCCGATGCCACACGCGAAGCGTGCAGATCCAGCACGTCATTCACCGGGTTGAGAATGGGTGTCGCTAACTCGGTTTGCTCGCGAACGCCCTTGCTCGCGGCACTCCAGATGCGATCATGGAAGTCGGTGATGCGTGCCGCGTCCTGTTCTCTGAGCGAGAGCCTCAGACTCTGTGAAGCTTCAATTCGGTGCGCGACGTACTCGCGCAAGGCAAGGCGCAAGTCAACTCCGTGCGGGGCCCGTAACAACTCAGCCCGCAAGTAGGCCGTCGAAACTGCGTTGGCCTCGTTCGTGATCAGGTCCTGACGCTCAATGTACCGGCCCGCCGAGCCCGCGAAGCTGAAGCCCAGCAGCAGGCCGAGCAGGCCTAGCGTCGCGCCCTGCACTGCGCCCATATGAGCCCCGGTCTTCGTATCGCCAGACCTGCGATCCGCCTTCACGGCGAGTCGGCCGAGGCGATACCCACCTTCGATGGCCAGCAGCAGCCCCGCAAAGATCGCCAGCGCGACGGCCAACGCTCCCAGCGTCATGGTCATACTTCCCCGTGCGGACTAGGAGCCCGCCCCTTGCTTGGATGCGTTCTCGGTGCTCGTTGTATCGGGTGGTGGCAGCGCATCACTGACGCAGCGGAATCCCAGGTGGCTTAACGCCGAATCCGACGGCGCCGCCATGCGCGCGCTGGGACGGTAGCTCGCGCAATAACTATCGTTGCAAAGGAATGAGCCACCGCGATGGATGTAGCTCGCCGCGGCCAGCGGGTTGCGCGGGTCGACGGCGCGCTCGGGGCCGCGCGGGTTGTCGAAGACCGGTTCCGTGTCGCCTGCTCGATTGGCCGCCGACACGCGACGTGCGTACTCATCGTGGCGGTACAGGTCGCTGGTCCACTCCCACACGTTGCCGGCCACGTCATAGAGCCCGTAGCCGTTGGGCGGGTAGCTCTTCACCGGGGCCGTGCGCGCAAAGCCGTCGGCGCTGGTGTTGTTGTGCGGGAACTGCCCGTCCCACGTGTTCGCGCGCGTCGGGGCGATGGGCTCATTGCCCCACGCGTTGACGGCGCCCTCGAGCCCGCCGCGAGCGGCGAACTCCCATTCGGCCTCGGTGGGCAATCGCTTGCCGGCCCACGTTGCGTAGGCGACGGCGTCGTCCCAGGCGATGTGCACGACTGGGTGGTCCATGCGATCCTTGATTGTCGAGCCCGGGCCCTCGGGGTGCCTCCAGCTCGCGCCCTGGGTCCATGTCCACCACAGGCCGAAGTTTCTCAGGTCGACGGCCGACTCGGGCGGCGTGAACACCAGCGAGCCGGGCTGGAGCGCCTCGTCGGGCGGCTTGGGCGTGCCCTCGGGCAACTGCTTCTTGAGCTCGTCCCAGTCGACCGGGCGCTCAGCGATGGTCAGGTAGCCGGTCGCGTCGACGAACGCTTCGAACTGCGCGTTGGTCACCTCGGTCGCGTCGATCCAGAAGCCGTCGACCCGCACGCGGTGCACGGGGGCCTCGTCCAGCCGAGCGAGCGGGTCGGTCGAGCCCATCGAGAACTCGCCGCCGGGGATGTAGACCATGCCCTCGGTGCTGGCGGGTGTCGAATCCTCGGGCTGGGCCAATGCGGCCAAACGCAGCATCATGGCGTCGGGCGGCGCGCAGCAAGACGCGGGCTCTTTGGGCATCGCCGCCTGCACGAGCACGCCGAGCATGAGGCTGTGCCAGATCATCAACCAAACCCTTCAAACGGAGCGACACTCCAACCAGAGCGCCCCCGGTTTGACCGGCACAGTTCCACCTACTGCCTCGCCTTCTCGATGTACTCCTCGACCACGTTGGACATGTCGAACGACTTGCCGCCCTGCACCGGGGGATACTCGGTCAGCGATTGCAGGTGCTCGGCCATCAGGCGGCCCATCGGCTGGATGAGCCAGGAGACCTTCTGCAGCAGGTGGCCGTACGAGTCCTTGTTGTCGTAGCTCTCGTAGGGATCCATGCGGATGTTGAAGACCAGCGGCACCGTGCGCGGCACGAGGTTGGCGTAGTAGTCTTCCTTGGTCGAGAAGTGGAACTTCCACGGCCCCATGCGCACGGCGGTCAGCTTGGTCTCGTAGTAATAGAACAGGTGGTTGCGGGCCGATTGGTCGGCCTCGCCCAGCCAGTAGGGCAGGTTGTTGACGCCGTCGATCGGCTGGTTCTTCTCGGCCATGATGCGCTCGGCCACGTCGTCGACGCCCGCCGCGGCGGCCAGCGTGGTGAACAGCTCCATGTGGCTCTGGATGCCGTTGAGCTTCGTCCCCGCGGGGATCTTGCCGGGCCAGCGGGCCATGCACGGCACGCGCACGCCGCCCTCGTAGGTGGTCATCTTCTCGCCGCGGAAGGGCGTGGTCGCCCCGTGCGGCCACGAGGCGTGCTCCGGGCCGTTGTCGGTGGAGTAGACGATGATCGTGTTCTCGTCCAGGCCCATGTCCTTGAGGGCTTGCAGCACCACCCCGATGTCGTGGTCGTGCTGGAGCATGCCGGCGCCGTGGTAGTCCGCCTCGCTGGTGTACTTCTCGACCTTGCGGAGCCACTCGTCGTCGATGCGCGTGTACAGGTGCATGCGTGACGTGTTGAGCCAGACGAAGAACGGCTTGTCCTCGTCCTGCGATCGCTCGATGAAGTCCAGGGCCCTGGGGATCACCTCGCCGCCGTCGAAGTTCTTCATGCGCTCCTGCGTGAGCGGGCCGGTATCCTCGATGGTCTGGCGGCCGACGATGCCGAATCGTGGGTGCTCGGTGTCGTCGAACTCGTCGGTCGCGAAGGAGTGGATCACGCCGCGCGTGCCGAACTGCTCTTCGTAGGCCTCGAGGCTGCCCGAGAACGCCTCACCGAAGTTCTGGTAGTCGCGCTGCTCGGCCTCCTCCTGCGTGTTGAGGTGGTAGAGGTTGCCGAAGAACTCGTCGAAGCCGTGGTTCGTTGGCAGGTGCTCGTTGCGGTCGCCCAGGTGGTTCTTACCGAAGTGGCCCGTCGCGTAGCCCTCGGCCTTGAGCACCGCCGCCAGGCACGGAGACTCGGCCTGCAACCCCAGCGCATCGCCCGGCTGGCCGACGGTCGTCATGCCCGAGCGGATGGGGTACTGCCCGGTGATGAACGCGGCGCGCCCGGCCGTGCACGAGGGGTGGGCGTAGTGGTCGGTGAAGATCACGCCCTGCTGGCCGATGCTGTCCAGGTTGGGCGTGGGGTAGCCCATGACGCCGTGGTTGTAGACGCCCAGGTTCGACCAGCCGATGTCGTCGCCCCAGATCACGAGGATGTTGGGCTTCGATGCCTGGCCCTGATTCTGCTGGCCCTGCTGGCCGGGCTGGTTCCGCTGGTTGCCGCGCTGGGCGAGGGCCGAGGCGGCCAGCACCAGAACGAGGGCCAGCGTGATCATGCTGCGCGTTCGCGTCATCGTGGGACTCCTTTTTGCGGCACGCACGCACGCATGCCCCCCACGGGACGCGGCGCGGTTGGCTCAGTGTACTCTCCGGCCTGCCCGCAACGGTACACCACTTTCCCGAACGCGGGCGCGGGGCGCTGCGGGAAACCCGCGTGCGCAACGACGGCAGGGGCCGCGTGCGGCCCCTGCCATGCCGAAAGAACCGTGCCGAAAGAACCCTGCTGGAAGGGCCGTGCTGAAAAGGCCCTCGCTGAAGGAACCTTCCCAACGCCGGCCTAGGCCGCCGCCTCGCTCTGGCCCTGGGCCTGGTTGCCGGTGCCGAAGCGGACGAAGATGGGCGCGGTGGGCTGGGTGGTCGCCCCGCCCTTGAGGGCCTTGACCTGATACAGGATGTTGCCCGTGCCGTTGGGGATCGAGTCGTCGGTGTAACTCAATCCATCCACGAAGGCGATGGCCTCGAAGGGCTGCACCTGCCCCTGCTCGTTGAAGAACGCGCGTTCGAGGATGTACGAAGTGCCGGTGGACAGCCGGCCGTCCCACGTAAGCTTCAGCGAGCCGCTGGTCGTAAGCTCGTACGTAAGATTGCTAGCCGGGAAGGGCGGGATCGGGGTGGGGTCCTTGGGCGGGTCGATGAGCGCCGTGGCGTAGACCGACGCCGAGCCGGTCTGCTTGGCGAAGGCGCGGATGGTCTGGACGAGCTGGCTGCCGTACTCGGTCATGGCGCCCAGCGCCGCGTCCTGGGTCTCGATGAGCGCGGCCAGGGTCAGCTTGGCCGCCTGCGCCGCGTCGTATGCGGCGCGGGCCGCGTCGATACGCGAACTCAGCTCGGTGGTCTGCGCCACCACCAGGCCGATCTGCGCGGCGCTCTCGGTCCAGGGGGTGATGCGGCTCTCGAAGAAGTCCAGTTGCCCCGCCTTGGTCTCGGGGATCGTCGGTGGTGTCATATCGATGCTCCGTGGTTGTTGGCCACCAGCCCCCACGGGAGCATCGCGGCCGTTGCTGGATGCCGGGGGCGGCGTGCCCCCGGGACGGGTCCATGCATCGGCGGATCGGAGGGCGGATCGACCCGAGAAATGATAAAAAATACCGGGAGCGCAAGACTTGCCGATCGTGCCCGGCCGTGCCGGCCGCGATGGGGCCAGGGCCCGGATAACAACGCCCGGCGCGACAAATCCTTCGAAGGGCGCGTCGCGCCTTGCGTTGGTCGCCCCGCGCCGTGGCCCAGCCGCGCCGGGACAAAGCCACGGCGCGGCAATTCCTGCGCCCGGCGCGGCGCACCCGGGCCCGGGGGCGGGGCCCCCGGCGATCGATCTCGCGCGCCCGGCGTTGGCGGCGTGACGGCCGGCCCGGGGGGTGGGCCGAGGAATGGGGCCGGTGGGTGGGCCCGATGGGGGCGGGCCAGGCGGTCATCGGTGCGGCTCGGGCAGCTCCCATTGGTCGATGAACTCGACCTTTTCGAGGGTCAGCGGTCGCTTGTCGAAGAACAGGACCGCCCGGAGCCCATCGGTGAAGTACGGATCGCCGGTCAGGTTCACGCGCTGGGCGTCCCGCGGCGCCTCGCCGACGCCCTTGACGTACCCGAAGCGCGCCAGCGCCTGGGAGTAGCCCAGGTCCTGGACCAGGCCGCCTCGCGCCTCGTCGACGTCCGGATCGATCTTGTGCGTGGTTGGTGGGAGTCCAAGGACGAAGCGAACGCCGATGTCGCGGCTGATCTGTCCGATCCAGACCGGATCGCCCCGGAAACGCAGGTGGGTGAGCCAGAATCGAGCGTGGTTCCTGAGCGTGATCGACTCGCGGGCCTTCTGGGCCGAGATGTCCTGGCGCCGTCCGAAGACGTACAGCGGGCTGACGGGCGAATAGCGGTAGCGCGCCCGGAAGATGAACGAGCGAATCGTCCGCCAGACCGCGGCCGCGTAGGTCTGCTCGGTCGGATGCCATCCACGCCGTGCGAAGGCGGCCCTGCCGTCGGCGTGGGTCCCGATCAGGACGACGTTGAGCGGGTCGCCCTGGCGATCCCCCGCCTTGTTGGACGTGCACCGCGGGAGCGCTTCGAGGGCCTCGCGGAGGTCGTCCTCGGATTCCAGGTCCACGACGTCCTGGGGGGCGTAGAGCTTCTCGAAGTCGATGCCCTGGGAGTCGACGCGGAACCCCGGCACGTCGAGCGAGAACGTGAAGCTGTGGACGACCTTGCCGATGCCCACCAGGTCGAGATCGACCGCCTTGGTGCCTTCGTCGACGCGCGTGAAGATGCATCCGCAGCGCGTCTGGCCCGGCGGGATGGGGTTCTTGAAGCTCAGGTCGTAGCAGCGGTCCTGGAGTTTTCGATTGGCCGGGCGCGCAGCGCGATAGCGGGCCAGCCAGGAGGTCTCGAAGGGCGAGTACCAGGAGGCGTCGGTTCCCGCTCGAAGATAGAAGAGCGGGACGTCCTCGCCGTTCTCGACCTCGATCCAGACCGGTTGGATGCCGCGGATCGCCAGCGGCACGCCGAAGACGCGGTGCGCTTCGGTTCGCCCCAGGGCCGAGATGGTGACGCGCACCGGGCCGCTCGACTGGACCTGGGCGTGCTCGAGCACGCCCGCGGCTTCGATGGAGGTCGTCCGGTAGGGCCAGAAGCGGTGGATCAGCAGGCGACCGACCCAGAACACCGCCAGCAGAACCGCGATGCCAACTGCCAGTTCCAGGACCGTCACGTCGCCCTCCACTCGGTCGAATCGGTCCAGGCCAGCAGCGGGGGCCGAGGCGCGTTGACGCCAACGCTGCTGCCGCGATGGTGGGGCGCTCCCGCCTGGCTTCGGCCAGCGCACGCGCCACCTGGGCCACGCTATGGCTGGTCCAGGATACGCCGTGGCTGGCCAGGCCCGGATGACCGGGCCCGCCGCCGTCCGCCAATGCTCAACGCACCTCGATCACCACCTTCTCGATTTGGCCGGCGAAGGGCGGCTCGTAGTCGGGGGTCACCGGCTGGCCGGTGTCCATGCCGATGCCGAAGGCGTCCAGGCCGAGCACACGCGCGATCGATCGCCCCGTCAGGGCTTGCGCAGCCCGATGTCCTTCCGCGGGAACTTCTCGAACGTGGCGTTGTGCGCGCCGGCCTTCTGCAACACCTGTGGGATGCCCCACTCGAAGCGCGAGTGGCCGGTGCTGGCCTGCTCCTTGGGGTCCATGTACAGGTTGTACACCCACGGGCTCATGCCGGTGGCCGCGATCGTCGTTTCATCGAGGTTGCGGCGCGGCGCATGGGTCTGGAACACCCGGAAGTGCACCTTGTACTCGAGCCAGCGCACCGCCATGAGCGTGTTTTCGGAGTACATGAACACCGCCTCGCGATTGCTCTGGCCGTCGTCGGCCAGCAGGAACGAGGTCTGGTCGACGCCGTCGATGTACAGTTCCTCGCTGGTGACGCTGGGGATGTCCAGCCCGGCGACGGCCAGCGACGTGTTGAACAGGTCGCACAGATCGAACAGCCCGTCGCTCTGCCGCCCGGCCGCGATCGTGCCGGGCCAGTACGCGATGCCGGGCACGCGCACGCCGCCCTCCCACGTGGTGCCCTTGCCGCCGCGCCAGGGCTGGAAGCCCGCGTCGGGCGAGAGGTCCTCGTTGGCGCCGTTGTCGGAGGTGAAGAACACGAGCGTGTTCTCCAGCTGGCCCGTGTCGGCGAGCACCCCGAGCAGACGCTCGGTGATGTCGTCGATCTCGATGATGCCGTCCTTGTACGGGAAGCCGGCCGGGCTCTTGCCGGCGTAGCCCTCGGCCGGGTAGTTGTCGTTGTGCACGCGGCTGAAGGCGTGCACCAGATAGAACGGGCGATCGGCGTCCACCGTCCGCCGGATGAAGTCTTCGGACGCATCGGCGAACCTCTGATCGAGCTGGCCCAGGTCGTCGGTCGTGGCGAGTTCCTCGGCGATCTCCAGCGGGCCGCCCTTGACCCCCTTGGTGATCGCCGGCTCGCTGAGCTTGGCCACCGCGGCCATGCGCTCGGGGCGGAGGACCAGGTCGGGGTACAGCCGCTCGTCGAACTGCTGGGAGAACTCGCTGACGACAGAGAGGATGCCGTAGTACTCGTCGAAGCCAACCTCGTGGGGGCGCATGCCCTCCTGCTCGCCCACGTGCCACTTGCCGATGAGCGCCGTGGTGTAGCCGTTGCCCGACAGGATCTCGGCGGCCGAGACCTCGGCCTCCCACGGGTTGACCAGGACTTGCTCGCCGGTCAGGATGGGCCGCGTCAGGCCGCTGCGCGTCGGGATGCGACCGGTCATGATCGCCGCGCGCGTGGGCGTGCACGTGGGCTGGGAGTAGGTCGACGTCAGCCGCAGGCCCCGGTTGGCCATCCGGTCGATCGTCGGGGTCGGCGCTCCGACGGCGATGCCGCCGCCGTAGACGCCCGGATCGCCCCAGCCCATGTCATCGGCCACGAGGATCAGGATGTTGGGCGGGCGACCGAAGCGCTCGCGGAGGCTTCGCAGCTTGGCGGCGGCCTGGCGGTCCTGCTCGCCGTTGGGGATGGCCGGCTCGAGGTGGTCGGCGGTGCGCACGGCTCGGTTGAAGGCGTCGCCCTCGGCCTGGGCCAAGGCGGATGCACTCAGGCCGCCCACCGCCATTGCGACGAGCATGCCACGGGTCGCGTTCCATTGCATCTTGATTCTCCGTTCTCCGGACTTGGCCCGGTGTCTGAGTCGTTGCAGAGAACTGATCGTTCACGGGCTCCTGCCGCCCGTGCCTACCGCGTGTTGCCCTCGTTCGTGCCCTTGATGGCCTGGCTGCGGCCCGGCCGCTAACGGCTGCCCGGCATCGAGTTGATCTTCTCGCTCAGGTTCGTGACCTGGACCGACATGCCCTTCTGGCTGGGCGGATATTCCTCGAAGGTCTTGACGAACCCGGCGATGACGCCGCCGGCCTGGCCGAGGATCCAGCTGCGGTTCTCCGACCATTCGTCGTAGCCGCGCGCCTCGATGAAGCGCTCGAACGGGTCGAGCTCCATGTTGATGAGGATGGGCGTGGAGAGCGGGACCTGCTCGGCGCGGAACCACTCTTCCTGGTCGATGAAGAGCAGCTTCCACGGGTCGTAGCGCATGCCGTGGAAGACGGTTTCGGTGAAGTAGAAGAACTCCTTGCGATGGCTCGCGCCGTTCCTGAGCAGGATGTCGCTCTGGTCGTAGCCGTCCAAGTGGACTCGGAACTGCTTGCCGTTGATCTCCATGCCGTCGAGCAGGTCCTCCTTGATGTCTTGGTCGCCGACCCAGGCCATGAGCGTGGGGACCCAATCCTCCATGGTCATGAACTCGCCGGTGTGCGTTGCGGCGGGGATCCTGCCGTCCCACTTCACGAGCATGGGCACGCGGAAGCCGCCCTCCCAGCCGCCGACGCCTTTCTCGCCGTGGAAGGGGTGGTTGCCGCCGTCGGGCCAGGAATTCGAGGGGGCGCCATTGTCGGTGGAGAACATGACGATCGTGTTCTCATCGACGCCGAGCTCGTCGAGCAGGTCGAGCAGCTCGCCGACGTCGTCGTCGAGCTCCATCATGCCATCGGCGTAGATGCCCAGGCCGCTCTTGCCCTCGTATTCCTCACTGAGGTTCGTGCGGTAGTGCATGCGCGTGGTGTTGTGCCACACGAAGAACGGCGTGTCGCTCTCGACGGCGTCGGTGATGAACCGCTTCGATTGCTCGAGCACCTGCTGGTCGAGCGTGCGCTGCACCTCGCGGCCCCAGGGGCCCAGGTCCTCGATCTCCTGCCCACCATCCGGCAGTGCACGGGAGTGGATGATGCCGCGCTGCTTGAGGTTGAACCGCTCCTGGACTGCCTCGTCCTTTGGGAAATCGTACTGCTCTGGGTACTCGCCGGCGTTGAGGTGGTAGAGGATGCCGTAGAACTCATCGAAGCCGTGCGCCGTGGGCAGGTGCTCGTCCCGGTCACCGAGGTGGTTCTTGCCGAACTGACCGGTGGCGTAGCCGTGGTCCTGGAGCATCGACGCCAGCGTCGGGTCGGAGTCCTGCAACCCCTCCTTGGCGCCCGGCAGGCCGACCGTGGTCAGCCCCGTGCGGATGGGGTACTGCCCGGTGATGAACGAGGCCCGGCCGGCCGTGCAGGAGGCCTGGGCGAGGTGATCCATGAAGATCATGCCCTCTTTGGCGATGCGATCGATGTTGGGGGTCTCGCCGCCCATCATGCCGCGGTGGTAGGCGCTGATGTTCCACATGCCCACGTCGTCGCCCCAGATGATGAGGATGTTGGGCCTGGATGCCTGCCCCTGTTCCTGCTGGCCCTGCTGGTTGCCATTACGGGCGAAGGCCGAGGCGGCCAGCACCAGGACGGCGACCAGCACGATCGTGCTTCGTACCTGCATCGTGTCCGAACTCCTTCTTACGTCCGACTGTGGGGACACCCCGCAGGGTCGTTACCTTCGCGCAGTGTACCCAGGAACCGCGGGCCCTGGAATACGCGTTGTCCCTCTTGTGCCGCTAAGGCCGGACGAGTCGTACGCTGTGGTGATCGGTTCGCAACCCTGGGGGGTTCAACATGGCAGACACCGCACGCTCGATCGCACTGGCGGGCTGCTGGCTCGCGCTCGTCGCTGCGCCGCTGGCCACGCTTGCCGCATGCGGTACGGCGAGGTCGCACGCTCAGGAGCGCGAGCGTGCCGCTGGCGTGCCCGTCGACGTACGGACGGAGATCATTCGCGCAGCCGCGACAGAGTACCTCATGGACTTCTCCGCATCCGTGCGCAAGGCCGCCGATCGAATCGCGTCCCAGTCGTCGGACCCGCAAGTGCAACGTGCGGCGCTGTTATGGAAGCTCAACGCGATCCCGGCGATGCAGGAAGCGTGCTTCCGAGCCGATCCGCTCGCGGCGTATTTCGATGCATGGCTGCTCGCGGCCCAACTCGCCGAGTTCTTCGAAGCCGGCGCTGGCCGGAACGTCTTTGGTGATCAGCAGGATATCGCCATCGAGACGTCCCGGCACCTCACGCAGACCGCCGAGCGATTGTGGCGCGAGTACGTCACGTCAGAGGACGATCTGGACGCGGAGGCACGCGACCGCGTCGCGGCATGGGTCCAAGCACACCCGCTCGAGGACCTCTCCTTCGAGCGGTCATCGCCGCTCGGGCCGCTGGCCGAGCTCGCGCCCGATCGCGGCAACGCGTTGCAACGGGTGAACAACCTGGACGAGCAGGTCGCCGTGCTGGCCCACCAGGCGAGGCTGGTGCTGTCCGACGTGCACCTCCAGGTGCGCGGCGAGGCGGAGCTGCTGATTGATCAAGCCGTCGAGGAAGTGGTCCGGCAGCCAGCCGTTGAAGAGCTCGTCGGCGCCGCCCTGGACGCGACACAAGCCGCCGAACGCGCGGCCTCCGTTGCCGAGGCCGTGCCCGAACTGGTGCGCGAGGAGCGGGCCATTGTGCTGGATGCTGTCTCCGAGCAGCGAGAGCTGCTCATGGACGGCGTGCGCGGCGAGCGGGAGCTCATGCTCGAGGCCGTGGCCAGCGAGCGAGCCATCGTGCTGGATGCCGTTGCGGCCGAACGTGCTGCGCTGCTCGCGGGCATCGCCGACGAGCGCGCGCTCGTGCTGCGCGGCGTCGACGAACAGCGCCTTGCCACGCTCGAATGGCTACAGCCCCAGCTCGATCGCCAGCGCGAAGAGGCCACGCAAGACATCGAGCGGCTCGTGGCCGACGCCATCCGGGAGGCGGACGAAACAGCGCACGCGCTCGTCGATACGATCATGATCCGTCTCGTGATCGGCTTCGTGATCGGCATTGCCATCGCCGTCGTGCTCGCACCCATCGTCGCGCACGCGTACGTGCGCGTGTGGCCGAAGCGGAGTGCCTAGCGGATCGGCGAACTTAGTTGGGGAACAGGAACGTCAGCCCGAAGCGCAGTCCCACATCGGGCCCGCCGCCCGGGCGCTCGGCGTAGTAGCGGGCGCCGAACTGGAGACTGATCGGCTGGCTGCCGACCCCCGTGAGCTGGCTGACGCTGAGGTTGATCGGGATAGTCCAGTCGTGCGTGCGCCAGTCATAGGTCGATTCGGTGTTGAGCGTCAGCGTCGTCTTGGTCTCGAAGGTGTAGCTGGCGAAGGGCTGCAGGAAGGTGGCGTTCACGTCGGGCACGTCGCCGCTGCCGGCCACGCCCCAGAGGTGGTTGAACAGCAGGCCGTACGTCCAGCCGCCCTGCTGTCGCAGCGCCACGCCGGTCGGCCCGAGCGCGAGCTGCTCGGCCCGCAAGTCGGGGTCGGTGCCCGTCGGCAGCAGCGCGACGGGGCCGAAGCCCAGGATCCAGCCGTCCCCGCCGACGGGTTCCTTGGGCGAGAAGAACAGGCTCTGCACCGTGTCGCCGATGCCCACGTCGCTGTCGTCGGTGTCGCTCAGCCCCTCGGCATAGATGATGGGCACGATGGTGCGCGAGATCAGGTTCCAGTCCTCGCTGATCGAGAACGGGATCACCGGCTGGATGTTCAGCGTCCATCGCTCGGCGTCGTCGGGCCCGTAGCCGTGGTCGTAGTTGAGCTGCAAGGGCACGCTGATGAGATCGGCGACGGGGTTCTGCAGCTTCTTGGCGAGATCTTCACTCGCCGGCGGGGTGTCCTGGGCGGCTGGCAGCTCGACGCCCGGCAGCGTGAACACGCCCGGTCGCGGCGGCGTCGATGCAGCGTGCGGAGGCGTTGCGCCGCGTTGGTCGTGCACGAATCGCAGCGCGGCGCCCGAATCGCTCGGCGCGGCGTATACGAAGCCGGTCATTGCGAAGCCGGTCATAAGAAGTGCGGCGACGAACGGCGGGATCATGCCACGCACCTGCATCATTTTCCCATTCCTTTGTGTTGTGGTCCGGCCCTCGCGCCTCCGGAGCCTTCGGACTCGGACGCCGGCTGCGCGCCCCTACACACGCGACCCGTGCTTCGAAGTGTACTCGACCTCGACTCGGCAGGGCATAGGCGTTCTCCCTGTCTCTGCCAGGCTTGTCGAACCGCGCTGCCTTGGGAAGGCGTGGAGCTAGAGTAACCAAAGACCAGCCTCGGGGGATTTCGACATGCGAACGACGATCGTGTTCGTGCTCGCCTGCCTGTGCGGCGCGGCGTTTGCCCAGCAGGGCCGGCTCGCCGCGGACGCCGTGCTCGAAACGCACAATATTCCGCACGGCGACCTGCCCCGCCAGCGGCAGATCCACGCGGCCACCATCACCGAGGCCGCCGACGGGACGCTGCTGGCCGCCTGGTACGGCGGCAGCCGCGAGGGGCGGGCGGACGTAGACATCTGGGTGGCCCGCAAGCCGGTCGATGCGCCATGGTCCGGGCCGGTGATCGTCGACGACGGCGTGTGCACCATCACCGGCCGCGATGGCCAGGAGCGCGACATCGAGTACGCGTGCTGGAATCCGGTGTTGTTCACCCATCCCGAGACGGGCCGCATCTACCTGTGGTTCAAGATCACGGGCGAGACCGATCTGCCCGGATACAAGAACTGGTGGGGTGCCGTGCGCACGAGCGACGACGGCGGTCGGACGTGGTCGGACCGCGTGTGGCTGCCCGAGATCGAGCAGGACCAGCGGCACGCTGTCTTCGAGCCCTACGCTCATCGCGCAACGGGCCCGGTCAAGAACCGGCCCATCGTGCTGCCCGATGGCGACCTCTTGTGCGCCTCGAGCACCGAGTCGCCCGAGGGCTGGCGCATCCACTTCGAGCGCTACCGCGCGGGCGACTGGATCGGTCAGGAGCACGGCGTCGAGATCATCGGGCCCATCACCGACGCACGGCAGAACGCCCCGCGAGGGCCAGGCAATCCGCACGCCATCCAGCCCAGCTTCATCGTGCTCTCGCCCGACATGCAGCACCTGGCAGTCTTCGCACGCGAGAGCGCGTGGAGCGAGTCGACCGACGGCGGCAAGACCTGGTCGCCCATCGAGCGTTCGCCCATCGACACCAAGGCCGGCTCGCACGCCCTGACGACCGCCAATGGCGTGCACCTGCTGGCCTACAACCCCCCGCCCGACCGCCGACCGCTCTCGCTGGCGCGGTCGTTCGATGGCGAGCGCTGGGAGGTGCTGATCCCCGACGTCTCTCGCAATCGAGACCAGGCCGACTATCCGACGATGATGCAGGGCTCGGACGGCCGCATCCACGTCGTCCATGGCCATGGCCGCGAGCACGTTCGGCACATCGTGCTGGACGCGGGCGTGATCGAGGCCGGGCGCGAGCGGTAGTCAGCAGCCCACCGCAAAGAGGGTCTGGAACTCCAGGAAGTCAAAGAGCGTCAAAGCGCCGTCGCCGTCCAGGTCCGCTGACGGCTCGCCCAGCGCGAAGGCGCTCTGGAAGGCGAGGAAGTCAAAGAGCGTCAGTGCGCCATCGCCGTCGAAGTCGGCCACGCACGGAACTGGCGGGCAGCCCTGCCACTTGCCCAGGTAGGCCGACTCGATGCGATCGCCCACGGTGTCGAAGGTGCCCGCGACGAAGAGCGCCTCACCGGCGCCGTCGTCGTAGGTCGCCATCGCCCAGCCGCGCTCGCGCCGGCCCGTGCCGATGCCGCCATCCACGCCAGACCATTGAGAGCCGTTCCAGCGGGCCAGCCGGCCGGCGGGCAGCGAGCCGATGGCCTGGAACCGGCCGGTGATGTAGAGCTGCGGGCCGTCGCCATCGTCGTAGACCTCGAGGGCGACGATGGGCTCGTCGGGCCCGTTGCCCGAGGCGTCCTGGACGGCCGACCATGCGGCGCCGTCCCAGCGCGCGATGTTGGACACGGCGACGCCGCCGGCCTGGGTGAAGCTGCCGGCAACGTAGAGCGCCGGTCCGCTGCCGTCGTCAAAGACCGCCATGTCCGAGATCAGGCCGTTGACCCCCTGGGTGCCGGCGGGGCCGAGGGACTGCCATGCCGAGCCGTCCCACCGGATAATGTTCGTGGCGACGACTTCGCCCGCACCGGCGAACTGCCCGCCCGCGTAGAGCGCCGGCCCATCGCCATCGTCGTAGGTCGCCAGGGCGTGGACGCCGCCGCTCAGGCCGGTGCTCGTTGCTGTTTCGAGTGCGACCCACTCGTCGCCGTCCCATCGGGCAATCCTGTTGAGCGTGCGCGACCCGCTCTGCAAGAAGCCACCGCCGGCGTAGAGCTGCCCGTCGGCGTGGACGTGCAGTGCGTGGGCGCCGTGCGAAAAGCCATCGCCCATGCTGAGCCATTGCTGGCCGTCCCACGCTGCGACGTAGCCCACCGGCAGACCGCCGGCGAAAGTGAAGTCGCCGGCAGCGATCAGCATCGGTCCATCGCCGTCATCGTGCGACGCAAGCGCCAGGACCGACCGGTCCATGCCCGAGCCCAGTTTGCGCCAGCGATCGCCGTCCCACGCTGCGATGCGGATGGCCGCCGATCGTCCGGCGCCGCGGAACTCGCCGCCCGCGTACAGGCTGGGGCCGCTGCCGTCGTCGTGGACCGCCATGGCCAGGGGCGTGGCCTGCAAGCCGGTGAACGGCGCGGCCCAGTCTTCCCCGTTGAACTGCGCAAAGCCGGGGAGGAAGCCCTCGCCGCTTCGGCTGAAAGAGCCCATGGCGTGCAGGTGCGGTCCATCGGGCCCGTAGTAGGTCGCCAGGGTCGCCACCGTGTTCTGGAAGCCGGCGCCGACGCGCTGCCATGCGCCTACCCAGCGAGCAACGAAGTCGAAGCCGATCTCGCCATTGGCGGCGCGGAAGTTTCCGCCCATGTACAGGCCCGGCGCGTCGCCCCCGGTCACGACCTGGAACGTCGCGACGCCGCCGTCCAGCCCGCCGCCGACCGGCGACCATGCCGCGCCGTCCCATCGGGCGATGCCCACGGCGGGCGTTCCGCTTGCCTGCGTAAAGCCACCGCCGACGTAGAGCGCTGGTCCGGAGCCATCGTCGTAGGTGGCCAGGGCGTGGACCTCTTCGTTTACGCCGAAGTCGAGGTAGTCCCACGCGGCGCCATCCCAGCGGGCGATGTTGTTGACGATTTCATCGCCAGCGGTCACGAAACGACCACCGACGTAGAGCGAAGGACCGCTGCCGTCGTCGTGCACCGCAAGTGCGTTGGCGCGACCGCTGAGGCCCTCGCCAAGCGGACTCCAGCGAGAACCGTCCCACTTAGCGATGCGATTGACCAGTTCACCGCCTGCGATCAGGAACTCACCGGCTACGAAAAGCGCCGGGCCCGAGCCGTCGTCGAAGGCCGCCATGGCCTTGACTCTGCCGTCCAGGCCGTTGCCCAGCCGCGACCACTGCGTGCCGTCCCACTTGGCGATGCTGTTCGTCGGCAGGCCGTCGATCGGCCCGACCGAAGCGCCGTAGTACAGGGCCGGACCGGCGCCGTCATCGAACGACAGCATGGTCATGGCGCCGTCGGGCTCACCCTGGCCGAGCGCCGACCACGTCCGGCCATCCCAAATCGCAAGGCGCCTGATCGGCTGGACGCCCATCTGGGTGAAGTATCCCGAGACGAAGAACCGTGGCCCGGCACCGTCGTCGAACGTCGCGCCGCTGAGCACCTCGCCGTCAACGTAGGGAATGCTGAACAGGTCCGAGGCCCAGGCCGGCTCGCAATCCTGGGCGTGGGTCGTCGTTGCCAGGCATGTTGCCAGCGCCGTGGCCAGCACGGCAATCGTCTGAGAAATGGGCATCTGAAAGGCTCCTGCGCGAAGGCGGGTTCAGGGGCAGCCGATTGCGAACGCGGTCTGGAACTCGAGGAAGTCGAACAGGGTCAGGCTTCCATCGCCATCGACGTCGGCCCGCGAATCGCCGAGATCGAACGCGCTCTGGAACGCGAGGAAATCGAACAGCGTGAGCGAACCATCGCCATCGAAATCCGCAATGCAGGGCTGGGGCTCGCAGCCGAAGCGGCCGAGGGCCATCGAGGGGCGGTCTCCGATCTGATTGAAGGCGCCGCCCGCATAGAGCGCAACGCCGCCACCATCGTCATGCAAGACCAGCGTATGGATGATGTCGTTGGGGCCGGCTGGGAACAACTCGTACGAGAATGGGTACCAATAGGCGATGCGTTCGCGTTGGAACGCGCCGGGCTCGGTAAAGTCTCCAGCGACGACCAGGGCGGGACGCGTGCCGTTGTCCCATGCGAGCAGGTCACGAACCGGCGAGGCGCCGCCTTCGCGTACGCCCGTGCCCAGGGGGGTCCACGACCGGCCACTCCACCGGGCGACGTTCAGCGCCAGGAGGGAGCCGGCCTGTTGGAAGTTGCCGCCGACAAACAGCGCGAAGCCATCGCCGTCGTTGAACGTCTCCATCGCAGCAACCTCGCCGTCGATGCCCGAGCCCAGGCGAGACCACGCGGCGCCGTCCCAGCGAGCGATGTTGCGAACGTCGGCATCGCCGATGAACGTAAACTCGCCGCCGGCATAGAGGGCGGATGACGTTCCATCGTCGAACACGGCGAGGGCATTGATGCTGCCGTTCGCGCCACCGCCGACCGAGAGCCAGCGCACGCCATCCCATCGAGCGATTCGCGAAACCGGTTCGGCGCCCGACTGGGTGAACTCACCCGCGGCATAGAGCGCTTCGCCCGCGCCGTCATCGAAGAGCGTCAGTGCGCGCACGATTCCGTTCAGTCCGTCGCCCATCGGCAACCACTGGCTGCCGTCCCACCTGGCGATGTTCGCGGCCGGCTGGCCGTCGGCGGTCGTGAACGATCCGGCGGCCACAAGGCCCACGCCCGAGCCGGTATGGTGTTCGAGCATCGCGTAGACCGGGCCATCGAAGCCGCTGCCCAGCGCGACCCAGGCGCCGTTACGCAGGCCCGCGAGATTACCGGCTTGAACGCTGCCGGCATACTCGAAGTCACCCGCGGCGATCAGCAAGGGGCCCTGGGCGTCGCGGAACGAGAGCAGGTCGAAGATGATGGCGTCGCCGGACAGGCCTTCGTTGAGCGAAGACCAGCGGCCTTCCTGCCAGCGAGCGATTCGCTGAGCGCTCGTCTCGCCGGCGCGTCCGAATATGCCCCCGCAGTACAGCGCCGGGCGTCCGTCGTGGACGTAGCTTGCCAGTGTGTACACGCGCTCGTCCGTGCCGGTTGCGGCGGACAGCCAGAAGCGGCCGTTCCAGATGGCCACACGCGTCGTGCGCGCGCCACCGGACTGCAGAAAGTCGCCGCCGACGAACAGCCGGGGGCCGGTTCCTTCATCGTGCACGTGCAGGGCGTGCACGGCATCGTCCAGGCCCGGTCCCAACGCGGACCATTGCACGCCGTCCCAGCCGGCGATGTTGGATGCGGTGACGCCGCCGGCCTGTGAAAAGCGGCCCCCGGCGAAGAGGATGGGACCGTTGCCGTCGTCATAGACCTCCAGGGCGTTGACCTCGCCAGCGACGCCAAGCCCCACGGCAGACCACGCCAGTCCGTCCCATCGCGCGATTGACTCGGCGGCAATCGGTCCGGCCGTGTCGAATCCGCCGGCAACGTACAGGTGTGGGCCGTTGCCGTCGTCGTAGACGGCCAGGTCCGTCGCGCTGCCGCCACCGAGGCCCTCGCCCAGATTCGTCCAGTTGACGCCGTCCCATCGCGCGATGCCGTCCACGGGCAAGCCGCCCGACCCGGTAAAGCGCCCACCGGCGTACAGGGCGGGGCCGTTGCCGTCATCGAACGTGGCCACGCACTCGACCCGGCTATCCAGTCCGTCGCCGAAGCGCGACCAGGTCGTGCCGTCCCAACTGGCGATGTTCGCTGCGGGGATCGGCCCGGCGCTGCGAAACTCACCGGCGACGATCAGGCGAGATCCGGAACCGTCGTTCCAGACCTCCAGGTCGTAGACCTCGCCGCCGACGCCACCGCCCGCCAGCGTGGACCAGGTCTGTCCATCCCAGCGCGCGATGCCGCGAAAAGTGGTCTCGTCGGGCAGGCGGAAGCGACCGCCCACGAAGAGTGCCGGCCCGGCCCCGTCATCCCAGACGACCATGTCAAACACGCTGCCGTTCAGGCCAGAGATTGGAAAGTCCGCGTACGTCCACGAGCGTTCGCAGTCCTGAGCCCGAGCCGAGTTGGCGAACGAAAGCAGGGCGGTCAGTGCGACCACGAAGGTCGCCAAGCGCAGGTGCATGCCTCGTCGAATGCTCATGTGAAACTCCATCACGGGCACCCCGCATCGAAGTCGTTGGAAAACAGGAGGAAGTCGAACAGGGTGAACAGGCCATCGCCATCGAAGTCCGCGCGTGGCTCGCCCATGTGGAACGCATTGGAGAACTCGAGGAAATCGAACAACGTGAGTTCGCCGTCACCGTCGAAGTCGACGGCGCACGCCTTCGGGCAACCCTTCCAGACCGCCGTGTAGTCGGTCGGGGACCCCGAAGACCGCGTAAAGCGGCCGCCAGCGATCAGCCGCTCGCCCTGGCCGGCGTCAAACGCCTCCAACGCCCACACGTCGCTGCCCGTATGGGTCCCCAGGCCCGAGCCCGCGGCCGTTGGCATGGCTTCCCAGCGGCCGCCGTCCCACCGCGCGATATTGCCGGCCGTAACGCCGCCGGCTGACTGGAAAAGGCCGCCTACGTAGAGCTTCGGCCCCGAGCCGTCGTTGAAAGACAGCAACGCGTTGACGCTTCCCGAACCCACGCCCGTGCCCAGCGGGCTGGCCAAGGGCTCCCAGTCGGCGCCGTCCCATCGCGCCACGCGGTTGACCACGCGCCCCCCGGCCAAGTCGAACTCGCCGCCCACGTAGAGTGCGTCGCCTCTTCCGTCGTCGTACACCTCGAGCGCGTAGCCGTCGAGTCCGCCTGAGCCCGAGCGATCGAGGCCCTGGCCCATCGGTCCTTCAAGGAGCGTCCATGCGGAGCCATCCCAGCGCACGATGCGGTTGGCATCGATCTCGCCAGCCGTGTTGAAGCTGCCGGTGACGAACAGGCCGGGCCCGCGGCCATCGTCGTACACGATCATGTCCGACACGAAGTCGTTCATGCCTGCGACACCGTCGACTTCCACGGGTCGCCACTCAGAACCGTCCCAGCGAGCGATGTGGTTGAGCGGGTCCTGAATCGACCGATCAAAGTCGCCGCCCGCATACAACGCGGGGCCGGTCCCATCGTCATAAACCGCCAGCGCCAGGACGGGACCATTGAGTCCCTCGCCCACCGGTTCCCACTGCGCACCGGTCCATCGCGCGACGTTCATTGCCTCGCGTTCGCCGGCCCTGGAGAAGACGCCACCGACGTAGAGCGCCGGCCCGTCGCCGTCATCGAAGACGGTGACAGCGCGGACGATGCCCTCCACGCCTTCGACGTTTTCCTCCTTCACGCTGGTCCACACGCGACCATCCCAGCGTGCGACTCCGCGGGACGGCTCGGCGCCGCCGATTTCGAAGTCGCCGCCGGCGAACAACCTTGGCCCATTGCCCTCATCGAAGACTGTGAAGGCTGCGACGGCGTCATCCAGCGAAGTTTGCAGGACTTTCTCCGAGCCCCATGCGCTGCCGTTCCACCTGGCAATATTCCGAACGACCTGGCCGCCCGCGCGGTCGCAGGTGCCAACGACGAACAGGTCGGCGCCCGCGCCATCGTCGTGGACGATCATGTCTTCCACGATGGCCGGGCCGGGGGTCCGATCCAGCCCGCTGCCCATCGAAGTCCAGCCGAAGGCGGTCCAGCGAGCGACGTTGGCCGCAGGTTCGCCGCCGGCGCGGATGAAGTTGCCACCCACGGCGAGCGTGGGCGTGCCCGCTTCCTCATAAGCCTGGAGCGAATAGACCTCGCCGTAGATTCCGAACTCCATGCCCGAGCCGAAAGGAGACCAGCCAGCACCGTCCCACCGCGCGATGTTCTCGACGAGCACGCCGGACATGACCTGGAACTCACCACCGGCGTACAGCGCCGGACCGGTGCCATCGTCGAAGACTTCGAGTGCTTCAACGTCTCCGCTCGTGCCAAAGCCAAGGGGCGCCCACTCGAATCCGTTCCATCGCGCGATGCTGCGGGCCGAACGGCCTCCGGCGGTCGAGAAGCTGCCACCGACATAGAGAGCAGGTCCGCTTCCATCGTCGAACACGTGCAGGGCGCCCACTCGGGATGGCCCGGTCGTGCTGTAGACGCCAGTGCCCACGGGTTCCCATTGGGCGCCATTCCAGCGGGCGATGTTGTTCACACGCTGGCCATCGATCG
Source organism: Phycisphaerales bacterium (assembly GCA_040221175.1). Classification (NCBI taxonomy): domain Bacteria; kingdom Pseudomonadati; phylum Planctomycetota; class Phycisphaerae; order Phycisphaerales; species Phycisphaerales bacterium. The sequence goes on along the minus strand of JAVJVK010000019.1, from coordinate 417,391 downwards.
TGTCAAAGCTACCGGCGGCATACAGGCGCGGTCCACCGCCATCATCGAACACCGCCAGTTCGGTCACCCGTCCATCGATGCCGCCCCCCAGGGCGGACCATTGCGTGCCGTCCCACCGGGCGATGTTCCGAGCGGCCACGCCGCCGGCAGCCGTGAAGCCGCCGCCGATGTACAACGCCGGTCCGCTGCCATCGTCGAAGATGACCATGGCGTTGACCTCGCCGGAAACGCCGCCACCGACTTCCGCCCACGCGCCCCCGTCCCACGCGGCAAGGGATTGTGCATCCGTACAGCCTGCCGAATCGAACCGGCCGCCGATGTACAAGAGGTTTCCCCCGTCGCCGACGACGCCACTGGTAGTCGTGTTGATGCGGTCGTCCGTCCCGGGCTGGCAGAAGACCGACGCAACCCAACCTGGCTCGCAGTCCTGGCCGTTGGCGGGCGTAGAGCCGATCAAGGCCGCTGCCGCGACCAAGCTCGCGGCGACGTGATTCGTTGTGCGTGTGATCATTTGTCGCACCATCATGTGTCCTTTGCTCCTGCCCAAGCGTCTACGAGCAACCGCGAGCGAACGTGCTCTGGAAAGTGAGGAAGTCGAACAAGGTCAGTTGACCATCCAGGTCCAGATCCGCGGCCGGTTCACCCAGGGCGAACGCACTCTGGAACGCCAGGAAATCAAACACCGTCAGCGAGCCGTCTTCATCGAAGTCAGCCGGACATGGATCAGGGCACACCGAACGCCTCGCGATGCGAGCCGAGACGACGCCGTCGATCCGTCCGAACCGTCCGCCCACCCACAAGGCCTGCCCGTCGTCATCCCGATGATTGGCCAGCGTCAGGATCTCGCCGCTGACGAAGTCGGTCACGCCACGCCATCCAGCATCGGACCAGGCCGCAAGCCCTCCGGCTTGGATGCGATCATCCACGGGTCCGACGCCCGAGAACGGCCCGCCAACGTACAGAGCCGGCCCGGTGCCGTCGTCGTGAACGAGCAGCGTGTTGCCCTCGCCGTCGAGACCGCCATCCAGATCGGTCCACACCGCGCCGTCCCAGCGGGCAATACCTTCGGCCTGCAGAGGTCCGGCGTCGGTGAATTCGCCAGCGGCAAACAACGCTTCCGAACCGCCATCGTCGAAGATGGCCAGCGCGTTGACCGGCCCATTCACGCCGGAGTCCACGGCCGTCCAACGAATTCCGTCCCAGCGGGCGATGTTCGATGCGGCGACGCTCCCCGCGGCGGAGAAACGCCCGCCGACGTATAGGTCGCCGTTCCAGGAGGCCATGGTGTAGACCTCGCCGTTGATGCCTTCGTCCCCTTGGGCGCGGACCGCTTCCCACTGGTCACCCGTCCAACGGGCAACATGCAGCATCGTGTTATTGCCCGACGCCGTGAAACGCCCTCCTGCATACAGGCGCGGGCCGTTGCCGTCGTCATGGATGAGCAGCGCATCGACGATGCCGTTGAAGCCATCGCCAACCACGCTCCATCGCCGACCGTCCCAGCGAGCAATGTTCATCGCTTGGGCATGGTTGCCTGCTCGCGTGAAATCTCCGCTCACGTACAACGCCGGGCCCGAGCCATCATCGAACGAAAGCATGTCCAGCACCCGCGTTTGTCCCGGTGAACGCAGCGCCGGTGGGGAGGGAAGCCATCGGGAGCCGTTCCATCGGGCGATGGCGCCCGCCGGGCGCCCAGCCACCGACGCGAAGTGGCCACCTACGAAGAGTTCCGGGCCTTCGCCCGAATCGAAGGTCTCGAATGCCTGTACGGTCCCGGGGTCAAACCCATTGCCCAGCGATTGCCACCCGTCCGCTCCCCAGGTTGCCACGTGGTTCATGGAACCGCCGTCAATCGTCCACTCGAAGCGTCCCGCGACCACGAGTCGGCCCTGGAACTCGGTAAGCGTTCGAACGAAACGCGAAACGCCGCCATTGGGAGCCGACCAAGCCTGGCCATCCCAGCCCAGTATGCCCACGTCTTCGCCACGCGAGCCGGGCTTGTCGAGCGAGCCTCCCACGAATAGGACGCGTCCGCGGCCGTCATCGAATGGGAGGATGTCGCTGACTTCGGAGCCTTCGAGTCCATCGCCGATGGGTCTCCAGTCGTTCCCATCAAATCGCGCGATCAGCGATGCCGAAACGCCGCCGATGGTCTGGAACGCGCCGCCGATGTACAGGTATGGACGACCATCGGCTACGATGGTGCGGAGCGCCCGAACGCCGCCATCGGCGCCGCTTCCTACGGCAGACCACGCACTGCCGTCCCAACGCGCGATGTATCGAGCCGAGCCGATTCCGGTCACCGACGTGAATGCGCCGCCCACGTAGAGGTCGGGTCCCGAGCCATCGTCGAACGTCTCCATCGCGAACACAGCCGCATCAACGCCGGCGGCGAAACCGCTCCCCAGGCGGGACCACTCCGAGCCGTCCCACCTGGCGATGTTGGACGCCGAAACGCCTCCGGCCCGATCGAACTGGCCGCCAACGTACAGGGCGGTGCCCGTGGCATCGGCGTGGACGTGCATGCAGTCAACGCGTCCGTTGATCCCCTGTCCCAGCGAACCCTCGACTTCTCTCCACGTGCGACCGTCCCACTTGGCGATGTTCGTTGCCGTCAGTCCGCCGGCCCGCGAGAAGATTCCCCCCGCATAGAGGTCCGGGCCGCCTCCGTCGTCGAAGACAGCGAGCGCGTTGACCTCCTCACCCGAGAGTTGGCTCCCCGTGATGCTGGTCAATGATTCCCAGGTCTGCCCGTCCCAGCGTGCGACGAGAGTGGTAGCCGTGTCACCGGCCGAGAAGAACTCGCCCGCGAGATACAACGCCGGGCCGCGTCCGTCGTCCCACACGACCGCATCCCGGACGTCTCCGCTCACGCCGGGCGGCAGAAACAGGCCCTCAGCGAAGGCCGGTTCGCAATCCTGTGCCGCCGCCGGCGCGGCGCAGCAAAACATAAGGAGGATCGCAGCTCCGATCCAGCTCCAACACCGGGCGCGCGGCGCGCCCGTATCGACTTGCAGCATGCCGTCCTCCCTCTCGTCCAAAGCCCCGCGAACGCAGGTCATGGGAGGCTACAGCCCGGCTGCAGCAAAAGTTGCAGCCAGAGGCTCGTTTTCGCGAAGTCTCGCAGCGCTGCCCGAGCGATGTCCAGACAAAAAGGTCCCATCCTTGCTCTGGTCGGGACCACCTCAGTTATCAGGGCCGAAGGAGCCGCGTTACGCGCCCGCGGGCTTCTTGTGGCCAGCCAGGACCTCGAGCAGTTCCTGATTGATATCCCGTACGCCCTCGAACGTGCGGCGGGCCGCGGCGACCACGCGCTGGCGAGATTCTTCGCTCAGGTCCAGCGTGTCCAGCCGGCTCTTGAAGCGTGCCCACGTCTCGCGCTGGGCCGGGCCGTAGCTCTTGAGGTAGCGCAGGCCGTCTTCTTCAAGGCCCAGGGCCGGGCCGATCTTCTTTGCGATGTAGCCATTGCCGTTGGTCGATCCCTCCAGCACGTACTGCACGCCGATGAGCGCCGTGGGGTGCTCTTGGGCGGTTTCTTCGATCCAACTCACGAAGCTCGAGGTCGCGGGCACGGGCTGCACGTCGGCCGGGTCGATCGACAGGAACGCCAGGTCGGCTTCCAGCTTGCCTGTGTGGTTCAGGTCCTCGCTGTTGAGGGACTTGACGTGATCGCACGGTGCCTTATCCAGGCAGTTCTCGAGCGCGCGATGCACAAGGTAGAGCTGGCCAAGGTGAGACGCGTACTCGTGCTTGCCAAGTTCGCCCTTGACCAGGCGCTTCTGAAGGTCGCCGCTCTCGGCCTCCTGGTGCAGGTCCCAGGTGTTGTCCTTGAGCGCTGCGGCGAGTCCGGTGGCTGCCTCGGACGCTCCGGTGTGGGTGGTGGGGTGTTGCATGCGGTCTGGCTCCTGTTGAGATCGATCGTAGGGGCTCAGCCGGCGTCGAAGGCGTTCTGGAAAGCCAGGAAGTCGAAGATGTCCAGCGTGCAGTTGCCGTCGAAGTCCGCAAGCGGCTGGCCGGCATCGAAGGCGTTCTGGAAGGCCAGGAAGTCGAAGATGTTCAGCACGCCGTCGCCGTTGATGTCCGCGTCGTCCACGGCAATCACCGTCAGCTCCAGCCGGGGGGCATAGCCCAGGATCGGGCTGATAGCGTTCTCCTTGGTGAAGAAGGAGGGATACTCGGTTGACCCTAGCTCGGCCGAGTGCATGCTCGTGACGGTCAGGTTCACCTTCCCGGCATCGAACGAGGCGTCAAAGAATGCGGCGGCACCAGGCGCACAGGTGTCGATGTCGAATGTGAACACCGTCTCGGCGGGCACGAGTTCGCCCGCCGCGACGCCGTCGGTCTGGCCGATCGCCAGCGGCGTGCTCTCGATTCGCTCGCGCACCTGGCGCGATAGGTCGACGACGTCGTCCACGTCCGCGTAGAACGCGGCGAACGCGTTGCGGGCGCCCTCGGCCGGGGGCACGATGGGGATGCCGCCGAACTCGCTAGTTTCCTCCCAGCTTTCAATCGTGAAGCCGTTGCGGTAGCCCGTCGCGTAAAGCTCGATGGGGCGGCCGGCGGAGGTGTCTTCGACGTAGTCGGGGTCGGCGGGGTCGAAGAAGCTGGCCAGCGGGTCGGCCGAATCGTCGTAGACGAACTGCAGGTCGTTGTCGATCACCAGCGTCACGCGGGCCGAGACCACGCGGAAGGCGCCAGCGCCCAAGCCGGTGGGGATCTCGCTTGCCGTGTCGAAGCCGATCACGAACTGGGCGTCGCGGTCGTCGAAGCCCTCGATGCCGGTGGCGCCGAAGATGCTCGCGTTGGTCCGCACGCCGGGGGAGGCGCTGAAGGGGTAGTTCCAGCGGTCGCGGGCGGGCTCGTCGAAGGAAAGCGAGATCGGTCCAGTCTGGGCGAAGGTGGCGCCGGCCAGGGCCAGGAGGGCGGCGGAGGCGACAGCGTTCACGGGGCGGGGCATGGCGGATTCTCCTGAAAGCCGAACCCTTGGGCTCGGAAAGTGGTTGCGATTGAGTCTCAGTTGCGTAGTATTGAGCCCGCGTCGCTGTCCGTCAAGAATAATTCCGGTTCTACAGCAATCGCTCCGGAGCACCACGATGCCACGCCACCGCCAAGCCGCCTTCACGCTCATCGAGCTCCTGGTCGTCATCGCGATCATCGCCGTCCTGATCTCCATCCTTCTGCCCAGCCTGGGGGCCGCCCGCTCGCTGGCCAAGTCGACCCGCGAGTTGGCCGCCGCCCAGCAGACCATGGTCGCCTTCCAGCTCTACGCCCAGGACAATGACGGCCGCCTGCTCAGCGGCATGCCCGCCGTGGGCGACGTCGTGGGCCGCGACGCTCCGATGGACGATCGGGGCGAGCCGATCACCGACCCCCGGATCGCCCAGCGCTACCCGTGGCGCCTGGCCCCCTATGTCGATTACAACTTCCGCGGGCTCTATGAAGACCGGGCCCTGGCGACCCTGCGCGATCGTCGGGCCGACTTCCAGTACGTCGTGAGCCTCTACCCCAGCCTCGGCATGAACGTCGCCTACGTCGGCGGCAGCGTGAACCACCTGGGCGATCGCACCAGCCAGCGCATCTTCGGCAAGGTCTTCCTGGAGCGTGACGACCAGGCCAATCGGCCCACCGAGGTCATCGCCTTCGCCTCGGCCCGCTTCCGCGGGCCCGGCACCATCGAGGAGCTGCCCGACCCCGAGGGCTTCTTCAGGGTCGAGGCCCCGACCTTCGGCGCCGGCTGGCAGGACAGCTATGACGACGGGGCGACCAACCCCGGCCTCAACAGCGGCTTCGTGAGCCTGCGGCACGGTGGAAAGGCCGTGACGGCGATGCTCGACGGACACGCCGAGGTGCTGGGGTGGCAAGAGCTGAGGGACATGCGCCGGTGGGCGGACCAGGCGGACAGCTCGGACTGGGCGCCCGAGCCGCGGCGGTAGGGGCCCGGCAAGAAGCCTCGGCGATCTTTGGGCAGGGTTCATACCATGCCCGCCCATGCCCGAGACTTCCAAACAGATTGACCTCCTCGACGAACTCCGCTGGCGGGGCCTGCTCCACCAGTGCACCGACGAGGAAGGGCTGGCCCAGCACCTGAGCGAATCCCCGAGGCGGATCTACAACGGCTTCGACCCGACCGCCGATTCGCTGACCATCGGCAACCTCGTGCCCATCATGACCCTGGTCCACGTCGCCCAGGCGGGGCACGAGCCCATCGTCGTCATGGGCGGAGGTACCGGACTGGTCGGAGATCCGTCAGGCAAGAGCGCCGAGCGGCAGCTCACCAGCCGCGAGCGGATCGAGGCCAACGTCAACGCCCAGCGGCCGATCTTCGGCAGCGTCTTCAGGGGCGCCGGGCTGGCCGAGCCGCCCATCCTGAACAATCTCGAATGGCTGGGCAAGGTCAGCTTCCTCGACGCCCTGCGCGACGTGGGCAAGCACTTCAGCGTCAACCAGATGATCCAGCGAGACTCGGTCCGCGACCGGCTGCACGGCCGCGAGCAGGGCATCAGCTACACCGAGTTCAGCTACATGATCCTCCAGGCGCTCGACTTCGCCCACCTCCACCTGACCAAAAAGGTCACCGTCCAGTGCGGCGGCAGCGATCAGTGGGGCAACATCGTCTCGGGCACCGACCTCATCCGCCGGCTCATGGTCGAGCTGCCCATGACCCGCCAGCGCCCCGCGTGGCTGAGCACCGAGGCCGGCGACACGGTCGTTCGCGAGGAGCTCGAACGCCGGGCCGCCGCCTTCGGCTTCACGATGCCTTTGGTGACCAAGGCCGACGGAAGCAAGTTCGGCAAGAGCGAGAGCGGCGCGGTGTGGCTGACGGCCACGCGCACGAGCCCCTACGACTACTACCAGTTCTGGCTCAACACGCCCGACGCCGACGTGGGCCGCTTCCTCAAGATCTTCACGCTGCTCGACCGCGGGGCGATCGAGGACCTGCTCCGCCGCCACGAGGCCGAGCCGGGCAAGCGCCTGGCCCAGCAGGCTTTGGCCGAGCACGCCACCACGCTGCTGCACGGCCGGGGCGAGTGCGCCGGCGCGGTGCAGGCGGCGCAGGCCCTCTTCTCGGGCGACCTGGCGTCGCTGGACGCCGACGCGCTGGAGGCCGCCGTTGCCGATGCGCCGAGCATCCACCACCCGCGCGCCGACCTGGCGGATGGCGTGGCGCTCATCGACCTGCTGCTGGCCACCAAGCTCGCCTCGAGCAAGCGCGAGGCGCGCGAGTTCCTGGCAGCCGGAGCGATCCGCGTGAACGGCAAACCCCACGATGGCTCGACGCCCATCACCGCGGCCGATCTGCTGCACGACCGGCTGACCGTGCTCAAGCGGGGCAAGAAGAAGCAGGCCGTGGTCCGCTGGGTGGACTAAGGGGCGTACGCGGGCACCGCGCCACGCAACCGACATCCACAACTCCCCTTGTCGCGCCTCCGCTGCGATGGCCTTCGGCAGTCGTGGGGGGTATCCTGCGATTCTAGATTAGAATCATTCCAGATCGTCGCCGGCACGCGGGTCCCATCCCGGCACGCGCCCGCCCGAGCGATCCGCAGAGCAAGGAGACCCCAGCATGACCACCATGGATACCTCATCGGGCGCCCCGTCGCACTCCAACGGCCAGGGCGGGGCCAAGTGCCCCTTCCGCGGCGGCCGCGTGGGCGGGGCCTTCGGCAGCCGCCCCACCATCAGCGACTGGTGGCCCAACCGCCTGCCCGTCGAGCTGCTCCACCAGGACCCGCCCCAGGCCAACCCGCTGGGGGACGTGGACTACCAGAAGGCCTTCGAGGCCCTGGACCTCAAGGCCGTCAAGGAGGACATCCGCAAGGTGCTCACCGACAGCCAGCCCTGGTGGCCGGCCGACTACGGGCACTACGGGCCGCAGATGGTGCGCATGGCCTGGCACGCGGCGGGGACGTACCGCATCGCCGACGGCCGCGGCGGGGCGAGCGCCGGGCTGCAGCGCTTCGCGCCGACCAACTCGTGGGACGACAACGGCAACATCGACAAGAGCCGCCGCCTGCTCTGGCCGGTCAAGAAGAAGTACGGCGCCGCGCTCAGCTGGGCCGACCTGATGATCCTCACCGGCAACGTGGCGCTCGAGGACATGGGCTTCAAGACCTATGGCTTCGGCGGCGGGCGCATCGACGCGTGGGAGCCCGACCGTGGCATGTACTTCGGCAGCGAGTTCTGGGATGGCAAGGGCGTCAACGAGTTCGCCCGCGCCAAAGACGCCCACGCCACCCAGCCGGGCGACCACCCCGGCGAGATGGTCACGCGCACCAAGCGCTGGACCGGCAAGCCCGGCGACGAGAACTACGACCTGGAGGCCCCGCTGGCGGCCAGCTTCCAGGGCCTGATCTACGTGCACCCCGAGGGCCCGCTGCGCGATGGCGACCCCCAGAGCGCCATCGCCGACATCCGCGAGACCTTCAAGCGCATGGCCATGAACGACGAGGAGACGGTGGCCCTGATCGCCGGCGGGCACGCCTTTGGCAAGAGCCACGGCGCCGTTCCGGCCGACAAGATCGGCCCCGCGCCCGAAGGCGCCCCCATCAGCGCCATGGGCATGGGCTGGAAGAACGAGGAGGGCAGCGGCTACGCCAAGTACGCCATGACCAGCGGCATCGAGGGCGCGTGGACGCCCGAGCCCATCAAGTGGGACAACGCCTACCTGGAGAACCTCTTCAAGTACGAGTGGGAGCTGACGCGCAGCCCCGCCGGCGGCATCCAGTACAAGCCCAAGGACGCCAGCGCGCCCAAGACGCCCGATGCGCACGAGCCGGGCCAGCAGAACGAGCTGATGATGCTCACCACCGACATCGCGCTGAAGGTCGATCCCGAATACAACAAGATCTGCCAGAAGTTCCTGGCCGACTTTGACTACTTCTCCGACTGCTTCGCCCGCGCGTGGTTCAAGCTGACCCACCGCGACATGGGCCCCAAGAGCCGCTACCTGGGCCCCGAGGTGCCCAGCGAAGACCTGGTCTGGCAGGACCCGGTGCCCGCGGTCGACCACGACCTGGTGACCGAGAGCGACGTGGCGAACCTCAAGCAGGCGATCCTGTCGAGCGGGCTCTCGGTCGGCCAGCTGGTCTCGGCGGCGTGGGCCTCCGCCTCGTCGTACCGCGACTCGGACAAGCGCGGCGGCGCCAACGGCGCCCGCATCGCGCTCGACCCACAGAAGAACTGGGCCGTGAATCGACCCGAAGAGCTCGCCAAGACGCTCGACGCGCTGCGGAAGATCCAGGGCGAGTTCAACAAGTCGCAGTCCGGCAACAAGAAGATCTCCCTGGCCGACCTCATCGTTCTCGGCGGCTGCGCGGCCATCGAGAAGGCCGCCAAGGACGCCGGCGTCAGCGCCACCGTGCCCTTCACCCCCGGCCGCACCGACTGCCCGGCCGAGACCATGGACGAGCACACCGACGTCGAGAGCTTCGACTGGCTCCAGCCGGTGGTCGACGGCTTCCGCAACTACGTGAACACGAAGGTGCGCATCGACATCGCCCCCGAGCGGATCTTCCTGGACCGCGCCAACCTGCTGACGCTCACCGCCCCCGAGTGGACGGTGCTCGTCGGCGGCCTGCGCGTGCTCGACCAGAACTTCGATCACTCCAAGCACGGCGTCTTCACGGATCGTCCCGGCGTGCTGAGCAACGACTTTTTCACCACGCTGACCAGCATGGACTACGAGTGGGAGCCGGCCGACCCGATGGAGATGGGCTTCTACCTGAAGGACCGGGCCACGGGCGAGACGAAGCACACCGCCACGCGCCTGGACCTCGTCTTCGGCAGCAACTCCCAGCTTCGCAACCTGGCCGAGGTCTACGCCGCCAACGATGGCCACGAGCGGATGGTGCGCGACTTCATCGCCGCCTGGAACAAGGTGATGATGCTGGACCGCTTCGATGTAAAGAACTAAGAAGCGACGAAGCGACGGAGGCACGAAGGGAAGATCCGCGCCCGGGCTTGCCCGGGCGTTTTCGTGCGCCCCGGTCGCCGCCCGTGGCCGGCGATACCATGGGCCATGCACCGACGAACCGCCTGGCTCGGGACCCCACCCCGCCCCATCGTGACGCTTGCGCTGCTCTCGCTCGCCCTCGGCCTGCTGCCCGCGTGCGCGGCGAAGCTCGAGCCGCTGATGCCCACGCCGGCCCTCTTCACCGAGACGGGCGTGGACCCGATGGCCCACATCCCCGAGGAGGAGCGCTGGGTGCCCCGCCGCGTCTTCTACGCGACGACGCGCGAACGCACGAGCACGCGGCGCGATATCGCCTACGGCAACCGCGAGGCCGACCACCTCTCGATGGGCGTCGCGCTGGTCGGCTTCGGGCCCGAGGACATGACCTGGGCCGACCTGCGGGCCGCCACCGTCACGCCCGGGACGGACGGCCGCCCGCCGCTGACCATCAACGGCGTGTTCGAGGCCGGCCGCTTCGCGGTCGACGCGACGGCCGACCAGGCCGCCGAGCCCAACCGCGCCGGCTGGGTGCTGGACAACATCGATCAGGCCGTGCGCACCGCCCGCGACCCGGACATCCTGGTCTACGTGCACGGGGCCAAGGTCGACTTCTACAACGCCTGCGCCTTCGCGGCCCAGCTGGACCACTTCATGGGCCGCGATCTCACCTCGCTGGCGTTCGCGTGGCCCACGCACCAGAGCATCCTGTCCTACGGCGTGGGCGGGGACGTGGGGCGGGCCTACCACGCCGCGCCGGCGCTGGCGACCTTGCTCGAGGTGCTGGCCTCTGACACCAGCGCCCGGCGCATCCACGTCTTGTGCTGGAGCGCGGGCGGCCGCGTGACGTCGCGGGCGATGGCCCTCTTGCGCGAGCGGCATCCGGATCTTGACCACGCGGAGCTGCAGGAGAAGCTCCGCCTGGGCACGGTCTACTTCGCCGCCGCCGACGTGCCGGCCGACCAGTTCCTCGAGGCGCTGCCGGCGATCCACGATCTCTCGCGCGAGGTCGTCGTGACCCAGAGCGACCACGACGGCGCGCTCGCCTCGGCCGAGCGGTTCATGGGCGGTGAGGCCCGCATCGGCCTGCTGCACGCGGCGACGGTCGCCGAGGAGCATCGCGGCTGGCTGCTGGACCTGGAACGCTTCCACGTGATCAACGTGTCGCGGGGCTCGGGCGAGCGCGGCTTCGACATCACCGGGCACCGCTACTGGTTCAACCATCCCTGGGCCAGCTCCGATGTTGTGTTGTCGATCCGGACCGATCTCAGCCCGGCCGAGCGCGGGCTGGTGGGGACCGCTCCAGAGGACCAGCCCGATCGCGACCCCATCGTCTGGTCGATCCCCGCGGACTACCCCGACCGGCTGCGCGGCCTGGGCGCGGTGCGGGGCACGGCGCCGCTGCGCGAGTGGACGCCCGAGGCGGACCCGGTCCGCTAGATGGGCCGCTCCGTGGGGCTGCTGACTGGGCCCGCCGCGTGGACCCGTTGAGCGGTGCGCTGCGTGGGCCCGCGCCGGGCCGCCCTAGGCCCCGGCCGCGGCCATCCGGGCCTCGATGAACGCGTTCACTTCATCCGCGTGGGTCATGTTGATCAGGTGCTTGCCGCCCTCGACCATCTGGTCGACCTCGCCTTCTTGACGAGTAATCACGCCATCCTGGGCCCCGTGGATGCTGTGCACCGGCGCCGCCGGATCGCCGTCGAGCGCCCATGCGCAGGCGGCGGTCGCCTGCCAGCGGAGCATGGGCGTCGAGAGGTCCTGCAGCATGTCGCGCACGAGCCTTCGCTGCTCGTCGTCGAGCCCCTCGCTGAACTTCACGAAGCGCGCGACGATCGGGAGCGAGGGGCGGACGAGCACCCTGGGAAACACCGTGTGCCGCGCCAGCCAGGCCGAGCAGCGCAGCGGCGTGGCGATCTGCTCGCCCGACTGCGCCCCGCCGATGATGAAGATGCCCGCGACGGGCGCGCCCGTTCGCTCGCGCCGGGCGTGCAGCACGCGGCCGAGCTCGAGTGCGATCATAGCGCCCAGCGACACGCCGCCGACATACAGCGGCCCGACAGACCCAGGCGCGACGGAAGGCGGCGGCGCTTTCCTGTCCGCCGTGCCCTTCAGGTCCAGCCCATCGGCCAGCCGCCCCGCGTAGCGGTCGAGCGGCTCGCGCTCGTCGGGCTCGAGCCACTCGAGGACGGTGACGTCGGCGTCGATGGCCCGCTGGGGCTGGAGGGCCCGGCCATCGGTGCCCATGCCGGGCATGAGGATGAGGCGCGGCCGCGGGCCCCGATCGGGCGCGGCGTCCTCGTGCGCGTGGCCATCGGGCCGGTTCGGCGCGTGCGTCTGGGCGGGCTCGGCCATGGCGGCGGACGGTACACCGTCCGGGGCGGGGGAGCCGGGTGGTAGTGGGGGCGCTGGTGGGGGCGTGCGCCCGGGTGCGGGCGGCGACCGCACCGGTGCCGGTGGCTCGGGCACTGGTGCGGCTCGCTCGCGCACCGGCGTCGCCCGCGCGCGCACCGGTGCTGGTCGTGCCCGCACCGGTGCTGCTGGCTCGGGCGCCGGTGTTGGCGTCGCCCGCACTGGTGCGGCCGGCTCGCGCACTGGTGTTGGAGCCGCGCGCACTGGTGTTGGCGGCTCGCCCACTGGTGTTGGTGGCGCCCGCAGGCCTGCGATTCTCAACAACACCGCTGCGATTCTCAACCGCACCTGGTGCGATCCGGACGATGTTCGGGCCCGACCCGCACTCGGAGCCGCGGCGCGGGGCTAACGCGAAAAGTGACCGAACGGGATTGTCGGACGTGCGTCCCGCGCGGCGGTTGGCGGCGCATCGAGCCACGTTCTCGGGCGTCCGCCTCCGGCTCCCTCTCCCTCTGGGAGAGGGCCGGGGTGAGGGGGGCTCCGCGCCGCAGCGCTCTGACGAACCCCCGCGGTGACGCGGGGGGCAAGGGTTACTCCTCGACCGCATCAGGCGAGTAGATCGTCGTGGGCGCGTTTGCCTGGGCGCGGATCACCGGCCAATAGAATGGCGTGTCACGCCACCCCTTGGTCTTCTCGCCTTCCTGCCGCAGCACGAACAGGATGGGATGATCTTTCGCGTAGGTTCGGGCGAGTTGGCCTTCTGTCTTCTCCGAGTCGGGCGTTTCGATGAACCTGGCGTGCGTGCCCGCGCTGGCGAACCGAGCAGACTGGCGACCCCTGGCTGCCCAGAGGTACACCTTGCCCCGCAGCTTGGGGTCGTCGTGGTGTGTCGCCAGGTGCCGCAGCACGTCGCTCGCCACGGCCCAGTTGAACGGCTCGACATCGTCCTTCTTGTCGTATTCGAGGGTTGACTTGATCAGATCGAGGAGCCCCAGGGCCTCATCGAGCGAAACCAGCACAGGGCGATCGGCGTTGAAGCCGCAGGTGCGCGACACATGCTCGTCGATTCTGGCAACCTTCTCCTCGATGTAGGTCTTGTATCCAGACTGAAAGCCAATGGGGAGAATCCGACGGAAGGGTCGGAGCGTCTGCGTCGTGGCGACCAGGATCTTGTTGGGACTGCACGGCACGATCGAGCCGTTGGCCGACGTACGGATGAACTGCACGCCTGTGTCGTGGCCATCTTCGATGGCCGCACGGAGCGCCGAGTCGAACTCTTCCATCTCGAACATGGCCTGGCGGATGTAGTGGCTCGTGTAGAAGCGGGTCACGGCTAGGTCCTGCCGCCGGTACCCGTACATGCGCGAGTGCTGGAGCACGGTGTCCTGCTGGAACTTGTTGGGCCGACGCCCGTAGTAGAAGCCCAGCAGGTTGGCCAGCGTCACGCCGCGGTCGAGCACCTGCCCGCCGATGAAGATGTTCAGCGGGCTGCGAAGCTTGAGTTGGCCGTCCTTGTCGAGCATGGCGACCACGTCGTCGTCGGAGTTGACCTTGCTGATGGTGACGAACTCGTTCTCCATGGCCTCGCGTGTCGCATCGAGCACCTCGTCCAGCTTCGGTAACCGGCCCCCGTCGAACAGAACGGACTGAGCCAGGTCCGCGTACGCGTCCTCGACCAGGCCGCGGAACAGCTTGGTGTCGCCCGCGGCCTGCTCTGCGAACTGGCGGTAAAGTTCTTCGAAGATCTGCACCTGCCAGTTGTGCGAGCCCTTAGCCTGCTCAGAATGCAGCAGGAACGAGTACCGCAGCCGCCGCGACGGGACGTGGGCGGCGATGCCGTTCAGCCGCTGGATCGATCCGCCGACGATGAACGTTACGAACGCGCGGCGCAACCCGTCGATGGCCTGGTGTTCCAACGCTTGCTCGATCTTGAACCGCCGCCGGTCTGGCGACCGGACGACGTCGAGTTCAGCCTGGGGCACCGAGACGTGGATGCACCGCTCGAGCGACCGCTGCTCGGATCGGGCTCGCTCGCCGAAGTAGACGTCGCCGCCAACGTACGAGTCGGGCACCGGCACCAGCTTCGTGAACGCCGGCCGCGTGGGACGGAAGTCCGGGCTGTTGCTGATCGCCACGTCGCTGGGCTGGAGGTACAGCGAATACGGCGTGGCCGTGACCTGGAGGAACGACACATCCTGGGCAGTGGCGCGAAGGTCGCTGACGAGCTTGGCGATCGTCCTCGCTTCGATGATGTCCTTCTTCTTCGTGTAGCCGATAGAGGCGGCGTCGGCCTCGTCGTCGATTACAAGGATCTTCTTGTGCGCCAGGGCGGGGCAGCCGTTGGAGATCAACTCGATGAGCCGTTCCAGGTTGTGCTTCTGCTTCTTGGCCACAAAGACGAGCTTGGCCTCCAACTCGAACGCGGTGAAGGACGTCGGCGCCGTCATGATGTCGAAGAGTTCGAGCTCGTGGTCCTCGACGAAGGGCTTGAACTCGTCGTCCAGCCGCTTGAGCGTCTGCTCCGAGAGCGCGCGAGAGTTTTTCGTCAGGACGATCGCGACGTCGTAGCCGTTGTCGAAGGCGAGGGCCAGCGCGCTGACGTAGGTGCGAGTCTTGCCGCTCTGGACCTTGCCGAGCAACATGCCGGGATGGTCCTCGGAGGTCGGCTTGTCGAGCAGGGCCGAAACCGTGTCCTCGGCGCACTCGAAGGTCTCCGCGTCGTAGTGGCCGCGAGTCTGACGGTACCTCGTGTAGAAGGAGCCAGCGGTCTGCATGAAGTTCTCCTGCTCCCCACACTGGGGGGGTGCGTTGAGCGCTCCCCGGTCGTCTCTATTTGGCCAGGCTAGGCCCGAATTGCCATCGGGGCATTCCCCTGCGTAGAGTGGCCATCGCCTGGCTACGGGCCCGGCGGGATCGTGGCTGACCGGAAGGACCGTATGGCCAAGAAGAAGCGTTCCAGCAAGTCTGGCGGGTCGACCACCACCGCCGACTACCGCCACACCAAGGACAAGCGGGCCAACAACCCGCCGGCGAAGATCGCCGCCGAGGGGGTGGTGCCGGCGCTGCCCAAGGCCCGGTACGCGTACAGCCCGCACCGGCCGCCCACGCTGCGGTTCGACCCCGATGGCGAGTACGTGGCGCTGCTGGAGAAGGCCCGCCAGCAGCCGCTGAGCGACGAGGAGGCGGCCACGCTGCGGGCGGCGCTCGAGGCGCGCGAGCCCTGGCTGGAGTGGGCCGAGAAGGCCGAGCAACACCAGCGCGGGTTCTTCGAGGTCGACCCCGTGGCCCTGCACATCCACGAGCGGGTCAGCGCCCAGGCCATCTTGCGGGCGGCGGCCCGGCAGGACGTGGAGCGCACGCTCTTCGCCGACCCGCAGCAGGAGTACCACGAGGCCGTTCAGTTCTACAAGCACCAGGTCGATTGGAGCAACCGGCTGATCCTGGGCGACTCGCTGCAGGTCATGTCGTCGCTTGCGCGGCGGGAGAATCTGGCGGGGAAGGTCCAGTGCATCTACATCGACCCGCCCTACGGCATCAAGTTCGCGAGCAACTTCCAGCCCGAGGTCGGCAAGCGCGACGTGAAGGACAAGCAGGAGGATCTGACACGCGAGCCAG
This sequence comes from Phycisphaerales bacterium, assembly GCA_040221175.1. Classification (NCBI taxonomy): domain Bacteria; kingdom Pseudomonadati; phylum Planctomycetota; class Phycisphaerae; order Phycisphaerales; species Phycisphaerales bacterium. The sequence continues at coordinate 401,478 of JAVJVK010000019.1, read as the reverse complement.
AGATGGTGCGGGCGTACCGGGATACGTGGCACCTGGGGATCCACTCGTACTTGTCGTATCTGCGCGATCGGTTGACGGTCGCGAGGGAGTTGCTGGCGGATTCGGGCAGTGTCTTTGTGCAGATTAGTGATGAGAATGAGCATCGAGTCAGGATGCTCATGGACGAGGTCTTCGGGCCCAATCAGTTCGTAGCAATCATCGCATTTGTGAAGACCGGCGGTTTCGGTAGTAGCTTGTCTGTGAAAGGCGTTGCCGATTACCTAATCTGGTATTGTCGCGATCGCGACCACATGAAGCTGCGCAGGTTATACTCGCTAAAGAATGCCATCGAAGGTGCCAGCAAGAAATACAATACGATCGAGTTCGAAAGCGGCGAATGTCGCACATTCGCACAAGCCGGATACGAAAGGAGCGACGTGCTTCCGGAGCGAGCGCGTGTTCTTCGTGAAGACAATGCGACCTCGCAAGGCAATCCTGAGCACTCGATAATCATAAACGGCGTCGAGTTTTCGCAGACCTGGAAGACTAATCCGTCGGGGCTTCTCAGGTTGCGAGATGCGGAACGGTTGACCCCTTCCGGCAAGACTGCGAGCTACATCCGTTACATTGAGGACTTCCCAGCTTCGCAGCTTACAAACGTTTGGTCGGACATTGGCGGCATCCAGTCGAGATCGGAATCAAAACTGTATGTTGTGCAGACGGCCGCTGAAGCTGTGAAACGATGCATGCTTATGACGACTGATCCGGGTGATCTTGTCCTGGATCCCACTTGCGGATCCGGCACAACAGCGTCGGTAGCCGAGCAATGGGGACGACGTTGGATTACCATAGACACTAGCCGCGTCGCGGTGGCCGTCGCCAGACAGCGGTTGCTGACAGATCAGTACGAGCACTATCGGGTTGCAAACGAAGGCGTCGATGAAGCTACAGGAACAGATCCAAATAGTGGATTTGTCTATAACACGGTTCCGCACGTGAAGCTTGGCTCCATCGCCCAGGACACGAATCTCGATCCCATCTTCGCCAAGCACCAGCCCATTCTCGACAAGGCGCTAGCCGAGTGCAACGCGGCGATCACCGAGATCAACGATGAGAACCACCTGGCACTCACACGCAAACTCGGCTACAAGATCGCCAGCGCCGGCTGGCGTGGCCTGACTCATGGCGATGAACGCCAGTGGCTGTTGCCCGGGACGAAGCAGGAAACCATCGAGCAGGGCGTCGCCGACGGGTTGAAAGGCACCAAGAAGAAGGCCACGGCCAAGCAGATCCGTTCGCTGGTTGACAAGGTGCCGTCGCCCGCCGAGGTTGGTCCAAGCAGCGTGCCCGAAGGCGGCATGGGCTGGGAGCATTGGCAGGTGCCCTTCGAGCCCGATGGGGCATATCCAAAACGACTGGCCGACGCGGTGACCGCGTATCGCAAGGCTTGGCGGGCCAAGATGGACGAGGTCAACGCCTGCATCGAGGCCAACGCGACGCAGGAGGAACTGGTCGACCAGCCCGAGAAGGTGCCCGGCGTGGTCCGCGTGTCGGGGCCGTTCACCGTCGAGGCCGTGCAGCCGCCGGAGATGAGCCTGGGCGATGTCGTCGACGTCGGGTTCGGGGGCGAGCCGGAAGAACTGGAAGCCTTCGACGACGAGGACATGCCGCGCGAGATCCGTATGGTCGAGTCACGCGGCGACGTCGAGGCCGCCAACGCCGCGGCCTACCTGCGCCGCATGTTCCAACTCATCCGCGACGACGGCGTGCGTTTCCCCAACAACAAGCACATGGCCTGGGCATCCGAAGAGCAGGGCGAGCCGCTAACGCCGTTGTTCGAGGATGGCCGCAGCGACATGATCCACGCCCAGGGCCAGTGGATGGAGCAGGGCGAGGGCACGGTCCTTGCCGACAAGGTCGCCGTGGCCTTCGGCCCCCAGTACGGCCCGGTGACGGCCAAGATGGTCGAGGACCTGGTGCGGGCGGCCAACCGCGCCGGCTACGACGCCCTGGTGATCGCCGGCTTCAGCTTCGACGGCATGGCCCAATCGGCCATCGAGGAAGCCCAGCACCCCAACCTGAAGATCCACATGTCCAACATCAGCCCCACGGCCAACCCGGCGATGGACGGCCTGCTGAAGGACCCCGACAAGCAGAAGGGCGGCAAGGGCGCCAAGAGCACCGGCAAGAGCAGCCAGCAGCTCTTCACCGTCTTCGGCCAGCCCCGCGTGAGCATCGAGGGGCCCGACGAGGACGGCGAGTACGTGGTGACGATGGAGGGCGTGGACATCTACGACCCTGTGAGCAACACCATCGAGCCCACGGGGGCCAAGAAGGTCGCCGCCTGGTTCCTCGATGGCGACTACGACGGCCGCACCTTCTGCATCACCCAGGCCTTCTTCCCCGACCGCTCGGCGTGGGAGAAGCTGGCGAAGGCACTGGGGTCGAAGGGCGGGGGCGTGATCGACGACGAGCGGTTCGAGGCGCTTGCTGGGACCGAGAGCCTGCCCTTCCCGCCCGGCAAGCACAAGCGGGCGGCGGTGAAAGTGATCGATCCGCGGGGGAATGAGGTGATGAAGGTGGTGGGGTTGTGAGCATGCTTGAGCGGCGATTTCGTACGTACACCGTCCAAGACCTTGTGGACATGCAAGAGGCCGGACGCCTGAACCTGAACCCGGGCTTTCAGCGAAAGAGCGTCTGGAGGCAAAGCGACCGCCAGAAACTCATCACCTCGATCTTCGACGGAATGCCGGTGCCATCGATCTTCCTGTATCGACGGAGCGAGCGCGGCCGTCCGGTCTACGACGTGTTAGACGGCAAGCAGCGGATTGAATCGATCTTCATGTTCATGCGGGCAAAGGGCTTCACGAGGGACGGTTTTGACGTGAAGTACCAGTTTCCCGAGGATGACGGTATGTACCGCTACGAATGGCGGGACATCAAGGAGTGGGGCCACGAAGCCGTCTTTCGTGGTTACGAGATGCAGGCGGTGGAAGTCGAGGGTGACATGTCCGCGATCGTGGACCTGTTCGTTCGCATCAACAGCACTGGGCAGAAGCTGACCCGCCAGGAACAGAGGCACGCGCAGTTCCTCCAAAGCCCGTTGCTCAAGGAGGCGCAGCGGCTCGCCGTCAGACATGGCGAAGCGCTTCAGCACATGGGCGTAGTGAGCGAGCCGCAGCGGAAGCGGATGCGAGACGTCGAACTCGTTTCGGAGTTGCTCGTGGCGATCATTCAGCAGGGTCCGCAGCACAAGAAGGCGGCTCTCGACCGAGCGATGGCAAACTCGGGATTCACGGCCAAACAAATCAAGCAAGCCGCGTCGGAACTCGGACAGGCGGTTCGGACGGCGGAAAGAATCCTGCCAGACATGAAGGCGACCCGGTTCAAGCAGGTGTCCGATTTCTATTCACTGGTCATCGTGCTCGACGAGTTGCATCGCCGCCATCTGTCAACGCGTTCCGCTAAGAGGTGCGGGCAGGCGGCGAGCATCTTAAAGCGACTGGCGATGAGGTTGGACGAATTGGCCGAGCGGCAGCGTAACCTGCAGATGCCCCGAAACGTCGATCCAGAGCTGAGCGCCTACTTCATGTCAACCCGTGAGGGTGCGGATGCGCTTGCAAACCGTAAGAAGCGACACAAGATCCTGAGCGATCTTCTCGAAAACGTGTTTGAAGAGAAGGACACCGTCCGTGCCTTCAATCCGGTGCAACGTCGTCTCATCTGGAACAGCGCCAAGGCACCCGTTTGCGTCGGGTGTAAAGAGGAAGTGACCTGGGACAACTACCATGCGGACCACGTCAAGCCGCACTCGCGTGGCGGGCGGACGGGCGTGGAAAACGGGCAAGTGCTTTGTGCTCGGTGTAACACATCCAAGGGCAATCGGGCGGCACCAAAGCGCGGTCGACCTGTTCGCCGCTGAGAGCATTCGGCCGCCAAGGAACCTCAACTCGTGGCAAGTGCAACTCCCCCGCTAGTCTTCATCGATACGAATATTCTGCTGGACTTCTACAGAGCCCGCAACGAGATGCAGATCGAGCTGCTGGAAAAGATCGACAAGCTGCACGAGTCACTTATCACTAGCTATCAGGTTGAGATGGAGTTCAAGAAGAATCGGCAGCGAGCTATCCTGGAAGCTCTGAGCGCTTTCAAGAGCAAGGTCTCCGCTCCAACTCCGCCCGCCTTTTTGAAGGGCGCGAAGACCGTAGGCGCGATTCGTAGTAGGGAGGCCGAGATTAATGACGGCTTGAAAAGGCTTCACGAGCGCACGAAAAAGCTTATGCTGAATCCGACGGGCGAAGATCCAGTGTATCAATCTGCACAAAGGCTCTTCAAGTGCAAGGCGATAACGAACCTGCGGCGTGACCGAGATGAAAAGAAAGACGTTCGTCGTCGGGCGTGGAAGCGATTCATGCTCGGCTACCCGCCACGCAAAACTAATGACACGTCGATTGGCGATGCCATTAACTGGGAGTGGGTGATCCACTGCTCAAACGTCACGTCGCGACACGTGATAATCGTCTCTAGGGACGGGGACTATGGCATCACGCTAGACCGACAATCCTACATCAACGATTGGCTGGACCAAGAGTTTCGATCTCGAACCACCCTTCAGCGACGAGTGTCTCTTACGGATCGACTCACGGAGGCAATGAAGCTTCTCGATGTTGTTGTGACCGAGGAAGATGAACGTAGCGAATCCGAGTTGCTGGAGAGCTCAGCATCGGCTCATCCGACAGATTATGCTCTGCACCCCCCGCCGGTAATCGATGACTAGTGCCACACCGATACAGCCCGTCGCTTCCCCAATCCTCTGCAACCCCTACGCGGAGCCGAACGACCATTGGCTCTACCGCCGCGAGAGCGGCGAGGCCTACCGCGCGGGATTCCGACGGGACGCGGCGTACTGGTACAAGACCGAACGCGTCGGTACCTCGCAGACGCAGATCTTTCCTGACGAGGACCAAGACCTCCTTGAACTCGTCAACCGTCTTCGGAAGGATGTTCGCCGCTGGCGGAAATCGGGCTACCGCGGCTCGACCACCGTTACCAAGGACCTGCTCCGGCATTGGTCACGCGAGAAGGGCACGGCCAAGGGCGGCTTCCGCCGCCTGTTCTTCTGCCAGCGTGAGGCCGTCGAGACGCTGATCTACCTGGCCGAGATCCGCCTGCCCGAATCGGCACGCTCAACGCCCGGCCAGCCATCGCGCAGCCGCACGGGCTTCGGCAACTTCGAGGTGACCGACGAGCACCTGCGCCGTCTGTGCAAGGGCGAGGACCCGCGGTTCGGCACCGAGAGCGCCGAGTTCTACCCCACGCTGCTCGATCAACCCGCCGACGAGAGCCTGCTGGGCCTGCGCCGCCTGGGCTGCAAGATGGCCACCGGATCGGGCAAGACGGTCGTCATGGCCATGCTCATCACCTGGGCCTTGTGCAACCGCGGCGTGAACCCGCACAGCGAGCACTTCCCCGACGTGGTGCTGGTGTGCTGCCCGAACCTGACCGTCAAGGAGCGCTTGCAGGTGCTCCGCCCCGGCGATGACAAGAACTACTACGACGACTTCGGCATGGTGCCCGCCAAGTATCGCGACTACCTCAACCGCGGCACGGTCATCGTCGAGAACTGGCACCAGTTCCAGCCCGCCTCGCCGCACAGCGAGGGTGGCAAGACGTACCAGGCGGTCGACAAGGGCGAGGAAGACCCCGCTAGCTTCGCCCGCCGCATCCTGGGCGACGCCGCCACGTCGCGCATGCCCATCATGGTGCTCAACGACGAGGGGCACCATTGCTGGCGGCCCAACCCCAACCCGGTGAAGGGCTCGCGCAAGAAGGACGGCGAGGAGCGCGTCGCCACCGAGGGCGATCTCAAGACTGAAAAGGAAGAGGCCCGCGTCTGGCTCGACGGGCTCGACCGCCTCAACAACTGCGGCCTGCGTGGTGCGGGCGTGCCGTGCGTGGGCCTGTGCGTCGATCTGTCGGCCACGCCCTTCTACATCCAGGGCAGCGACTACCCCGAGGGCCTGCCCTTCCCCTGGCTGGTCAGCGACTTCGGGCTGGTGGACGCCATCGAGAGCGGGATCGTCAAGATCCCGCGTTTGCCGGTGCAGGATACGACCGGGCGGCCCGATCCCAAGTACTTCCGGCTGTGGAAGGACCACATCGTGGCCGACCTGCAACCGGGCCAGAAGCTCCCGGGCAAGCAGGGCAAGCCGAAGCCACACGTGGTCTACGAGAAGGCCGAGGCCGCGCTCCAGCAACTCGCCGGCGAGTGGCGAACGCGGTTCGACATGGTGCAAGCGGCCGAGCAGGGCCAGGAGCGCGTGCCGCCCGTGCTCATCATCGTGTGCGATAACACCGACATCGCCGAAGAGTTCTACCGCCGCATCAGCGGCGAGACGACCGAAGAGGTGGTGACGCGCGAGGACGTCGAACAGGAACTCGACGCCGACGAGGAAGACGAGGAAGAGGCCAAACCCAAGCGGGGCAAGAAGGCCGCCAAGCCCAAGACGCGTACGGCGTACGGGCAGGGCGAGGTGCAGCCGGACGCACTGTCCAATACCGCGCACCGCAAGTACACCATCCGCATCGATTCGAAGCTGCTGGCCGAGGCCGAAAGCGGCATACCGGGCAAGAGTAAGGACGACGCGGCCCAGGCGCTCCGCAGGGTCGTGGCGACCGTGGGCAAGAAGGGCGAGCCGGGCGAGCATGTGCGGTGCGTGGTCTCGGTGTCGATGCTGACCGAGGGCTGGGACGCCAACAACGTGACCCACATCCTCGGCGTGCGCGCCTTCGGCAGCCAGTTGCTATGCGAGCAGGTCGTCGGCCGCGGCTTGCGCCGGATGAACTACCGCCCAGACCCGACCACGGGTTTGCTCCCGCCCGAGCACGTCGACGTCTACGGCATCCCCTTCTCGGTGATTCCCTACAAGGGCAAGGCAACGGGCACCCCGGACGACGATGACCGGCCGCTGAACCACGTGCGGGCGCTCGACGAGCGGTCGGCCTTCCGCATGCAGTTCCCGGTAGTTGAGGGCTACGTGTACGCATTGCGGCAGAACCTGATCCGCTGCGATATCGACTCGATGGAGGTGCTCGAACTGGAGCCGCACCGGGAGCCGACGGCGACCTTTGTGCGAGTGGCGGCGGGCGTGAGCGAGGGGCCCTCGACCGCGACGGCGGGCGCCTTTGAGACCGTCAAGCAGGATCGGGCGGCGTACTACGCGGCGAACCACAGCCAGACGATCGCGTTTGAGTTCACGCGACGCGTGATCGACCGTCTGCTGTCTGGGGCTTCCGCGGGCCCCGACAGTGAACGCAAAGCCAGGGTCATGAAGCTGCAGTCGCGGCACATGCTCTTCCCGCAGGTCTACCGCTACGTCGATGAGTATTTGTCACGCAAGGTCAACTACCGCGACGAGCCAAGAGCCGAGATCGCCTTGCAGCGATACGCCCAGCAGGTCGTTGAGCGGCTGGCCGCCGCTATTGAGCCGGACGACGGGCAGGGCGAGTCGCCGCTGCTCCCGGTGCTCAACAAGACCAAGCCGCTGGGCAGCACCGACGACATCAACTTCACAACCAAGCGAGCGGTGCACGGCACGACGTTCAGCCACGTGAACCAGGTCGTGCTCGATACGCAAGCATGGGAGAGCAGCGCGGCCTTCCGGCTCGAAGAAGCGGCGAGGGCAGGCACGATCAAGTTCTACGCGAGAACGGACGGGCTTGAGTTCTCGATTCCCTACGAGCACATGAACGTCGAGCACGGCTTCGAGCCGGACTTCCTCGTGCGGATGAGCGACGACACGACGCTCGTGCTCGAAGTCAAGGGCTACGAGACGCCGCAGGACACGGCCAAGTACGACGCGGCCCGCCAGTGGGTCCGGGCGGTCAACAACTGGGGCAAACTCGGGCGATGGGATTTCCACCCGTGTCGGGACCCGCAGACGCTGGGGCGCGAGTTGGTGGCTGTCGTAGAGCGAAACAGGCGGGATTAAGCCCCCCTCCGACCTCGGCAGACCTCGGCCACCTCCCCCGCTGGGAGCGGGGGAGGGAGTAGAGAGGCCTCCGAGTCCCCCCGGATGCTCGCCCCATGCCGCGAAGCGGAACGCCTCCCGTCCCCATAACCGCCGCCCAACCCCTCTTCAACCCCCCTCAGTGCCCGCCACCGCGTGCCCAACCCCCGCCCGCTTACCCAGACCGCACAACCGGACCGATTTCGACGCGACCAACCCTCGACGCTCAGGGGCCAGCCCGCGGTTCCCGATGAACGGGTGTCGGCGGCCCCGAGGTGCGGGCCGCATCACACGGGCACGCTGGGCACGATGAACCGGCTCGCCCACGGGTGCTTTCACGGGGATGAAAACCATGAGCACGATCAATCGTACGAAGCAGGGCATTCTCGACTTCTTCAACCAGCGGATCGCCCCCTGGTCGAACAACGCCGAGCAGCTCCTGCTGTCAACCAACGACATCACGACGCTCACGGCGTTGCTCAGCGACGCCAACACGAAGTTCAACGAGGCCCAGGAGGGCTGGAACGAATACAAGGCCATGGTCGACGCCCAGGACGAGGCGCTCAACGCGCTCTACGACTTTGGCTCGCTGCTGGTCCAGCAGATCCGCGTCAACGCCAAGAAGGACGGCACCGACGAGCTCTACCAGCTCGCCCAGATCGACCCGCCCAGGAAGGCGACGCCGCGCACCGAGGCGCCCATTCCCACCAACCTGGCGCTGCGCAGCACCACCAACGGCAACCTGGTGCTGACCTACGAGGCCAACAAGGGCCAGGGCTCGGTCTTCGTCATCCAGCGGCGGTACAAGACCCTCGACGGCGTGGTCTCCAGCTTCCAGTACATGGACACCACCGGCGAGAAGGAATGGACCGACACCGACGTGCCCGGCGGGCTCGAGTGGATCGCCTACCAGGTGGCCACGAAGCTCACCACCAACGTCGTCAGCGACTGGAGCGACGAGAAGACCTTCAACTTCGGCACCATCGGGAACCAGAACCCCCAGGCGAGCGGCCAGGCAAGCACCACCAGCGAGGGTGGTGGGGGCGATGGCGGCGAGGGCCTGACCATCGAAGACGCCCAGCAGCTCAAGGACGCCCAGACGGCCAAGGGCTCGGAAAAGGCCGGGTAAGCCAAAGCCGGCTGAGCGAGGGCCGGCCGAGCCATCGACAACGTGACGAACCCAAGGGCGGCCACGGCCGCCCTTTCGCATGAGCACGAGGGCCGGCACGAGCGCCCGGTCGCGCCGTGCAAACCCGAATAGCAGGTCCCCTCGCGCGAGCGATGCGGTCGATCCGGCCGCCCGCGCGCTCGCGATCGCCAACAATCGGTGCGGTCGCGCACTCGAGCCCTGGGAGGGAAAGCATGGACGGGACCATCACCATCCTCGCGTACGCCGGCATCGTCGGCGTCGCGCTCGTGGGCGGGGCGCTCTTCGGCTTCTCGGCGTTCATCATGGCCGCCCTGGCCCGCGTGCCCGACGCCCAGGGCATCCGCGCCATGCAGCAGATCAACAAGACGGTGTTCACGCCCTGGTTCATGGTCCCGTTCTTCGGCACGGCGGTCCTGGGCGTGGCGGCGGTCGTGCTCGGGCTGCTGAACACCGATCGCGGCTGGTGGTTCCCGATGGCGTCCGCCGGCGCGCTCTACGCGCTGGGCGTGTTCGTGGTCACCGCCGCCGGAAACGTGCCGCTGAACAACCGGCTCGCGGCCGTCGACGCGGATGATCCCAAGGCGGCCGAGCTCTGGCGGCGGTACCTGGTCGTCTGGACGCGGTGGAACCACGTCCGCGTCGTCGCCTCCGTCCTCGCGCTCATCCAGTTCGCCGGGGCGCTAAGGGCGCTCTGATCGACAGCCCCACGTCACCGGCGCCCAACGAGCCCGCGCAGGGCGCAGGAACACCCGGTCGCCGCGAGCGACGCCGGGTGCACCGGAGGGAGCGCGTGCCCGGGCCCATCGTGACGGGCGGGGCTCATGACGAGCCTCAGCAGCCCGCGTCGAAGGCGTTCTGGAACGCCAGGAAGTCGAACAGCGTCAGGGCGCCATCGCCGTCGAAGTCGGCCCGCAGGTCGCCCGCGGCGAAGAGGTTCTGGAAGCACAGGAAGTCGAAGATGCTCAGCGCGCCATCGCCGTCGCAGTCGGCCCGGCACACGGCGCCGCCGTCGATCGGCCCGCCGCGAACCGTGTCCATCTCGTAGATGGCCTCGAGGCCCTCGGTGCCGAACTCGCTCGTGCCGCCCATGCCGGGGTTGGGCGAGCCGGCCTCCACCGCGCTGTACTTGTCGTTGAAGCGGTAGTTCTGGGGGTCCTTGGGCCCGCCCTTGATGGCCTCGATCTCGAACGAGCCGATGGTGCGAAGGTCGTCCTGCGTGAAGCCGAGCGCGGCGTAGTCGAGGGCGAACTCGACGACGGTGTCGTCGGTTGGGCTGAGGCGGACGAACAGGACCTCCCGGCTGGTCGCGTCGAGCACGCCGTCGCTGATGATGGCCGTGTCGTAGCCGTTCAGCCCGCTCTCTTCTTGGGGGTTGTCGGTCTTGGTGACGTCGCGCCCGGTGGGCCCCGAATCGGCCGCGCCGCCCACATCGCCGTCGGTGTCGCGGTAGCCGAAGACGCCGGTGGTGCCAAAGACGGTGACGGGGTCGATCTTCAGCTCGGGCTGGTCGGCAACCAGCAGCACGCCGAAGCGGCCGTCGGCGTCGGTGCTGAGCGTGAAGCCGTAGCGCTCGACCAGGCCCTGCTCGTTGCGGTCGCCGCCGCTCGTCAGCAGGTCGCGGCCGGCGAGCTTGATCGAGACGTACAGGTAGCGGTCGTCGAAGCCGGCGCGGGCCTGGGCGATGTCGAGGTACTCGAAGTATTCCTTGGCGCCGAAGCGGCCGCGGAAGAGGTCGAAGGCCTGGGCCATGGGCCGCTCGTACAGGTCGGTCTGGTAGATGTCGCAGCCCGCGTCCACGTCCCAGCGCAGCTCGCCGTCGGGGCCGACGTACTGGTTGTCGCTGGTGATGCAGTCGTCGAAGGTGACGGTGTACACGGGGTCGACGGGCGAAGCGGTGGCAAGGCTGGCAAGTGCAAGGCCGGCGAGGGTCGAAAGCGTGTTCGTGCGAGTCATGGTGCATCTCCTTGAGCGTTGTGTGTGGCCGGCCCCGCAGTCGTGGGCCGGCGTTCAACACCACAGAGCGCGCAAGGTGCGTCGTGATACATGGCGCGCACGAAATTCGTGCGATGCGCACCAAAAAGAGAACGGCCTCCGGGGGCCGCCAAGGAAAACGAGCGCGACGTGGTGGAAAGCCTGGATGCTCAGCGCTGGTCGCGTCGGAGCTCGACGCCCTTGACAGGCCACAACACGTGCAGCCGGCCGGCGCCGAGCTCATCGTCGAAGCTCGGATTCTGCGCGGAGACGTCCACCGTGAAGGCCAGCAGCCGATCACGCACGCTCCCGGCCGAGGCGTCGGGCGCCCCTGACCAGTACAACGCAGCGCCCGCCGCGACCATCGGGGCGGCGAAGCTGGTGCCATTGGCGCGGCCATACCCGCCGCCGGGCGTGGTGCTGGTGATGTCCACGCCGGGCGCCGTCAGGGACACATGCGGGCCGTAGTTGCTGAATTCGGCGCGGCGGTTGTCGTCGTCCACCGCGGCCACGGCCAGCACGCCCAGGCCCAAGCCCGATTCGTCGGATGATCCGCTCGGGAAGCGTGGGTTGCTGTCGTCCTCGTTGCCGGTGCTGGCGACGACCAGCATGCCGGCGTCGCGTGCCTCGGCCAGGGCCGCGTCGATGACCAGCGTCTGGCGCGTCGTGCCCATCGAGACGTTGGCGATATGGGCGCCGTTGTCGATGGCGTAGAAGATCGCCTCGACCATCAGGAAGGTGTTGGTCAGCCCGTCGCTGTCCAGGACTTTCAGGGGAAGGATGTTCGCGTCCGGTGCGATTCGTGCGATCAGGCCGGCGACCATCGTGCCATGGCCGACCGACTCGTCGATCAGGTCGTCGCCATCGCTGTCGATGCCGTCGCCCACGTCGGCAACGTCGGGCGTGCCCGTGATGAAGTTCCAGCCGCCCGGGGCGAGCTTGCCCGCAAGCACCGGGTGTGCGGGGTCCAGCCCCGAGTCGATCGCGGCGACGACGATGCCCCGGCCGGTGGCGAAACGCTGGGCCGCGTCCACGCCCAGGGCCTTCATGGCGGGCTGGGACTGGAACGCTCCGGACGTGCTGGCCACGAAGATGCTCTGGGTGCCCGGATCTGGATTCTCGTCACGCCCGAAGTAGTTGGGCTCGGCCCAGTCGAGGGCGGGGTCGAACTCGACGTCGTCGACGAACTCTTCCTCATCGCCCTCGAAGACGCTCAAGAGGTAGATCGGGCGGCTGGTGGTCCGCGTGATGATCTCGGCCCCGTACTCGGCCCGCCATCGGGCGAGGAAGCCGGGGATGTCGGCCCCGGGAGCGAATCGCACGACCACCTGCCCGGGCACGACCTCATCGTCGTCGCCGAGCGCCACCATGGCCGGCAGCAGCGTCGCCAGCACAAAAATCAGAAGCAGATTCGGTTTCCTCTTCATGTCATCCCTCCCGTGACGTGCAACGCCGCGAAGTGCCACGGCGACATGCCTTCTCTTTCGGCCTGAAGCTGTGCTCGCCCCAGCGCCTGTGCAAGCGAGGCCGCCGAACCCGATGTGAGCTGGGCGTACATCGCCTCGAAGATCCGTGCAGCGCTCGAATCATGCAGCGGCCAATGGGTGCTCAGCACCTCCGCGGCTCCATTGGCCAGCAGGGCGCTGACGAGCCCCGTGCGATCCTCGGTGTTGACTCCGCCCGCGCGCCCAGTCTCGCACCCGGCCAGCACGATGCGAGCTCCCGGCCGGATGGCCGCGGCCAGCTCGTAGGCGCTCAGCCATCGGTCGGCCAGCTTCAGCCGCGAGGCCATCGGATGCCGGGGAGAGAAAACGCAGTGCGTTGCGAGATGCACCACATCCGCCGTCTCGATGGCTGCCAGGACGCGCTTCGTCGTCGCGTCCCTTCCGATCAGTGCATGCCCAATGGTCTGCTGGGCCACCAATGCCGCCTCTTCACCCATCCGCGGTGCGAGCGCATCGTCGACGCCCACGGCGAGCACGTCCGACAGTGATACGGATTCTCGCGGCCGAACGGCGACGCTCGCGCTGGGCGTCGAACGCACCACGAATTGCGCCAGCAGCATCGACTCTCCCCAGGGCAAGGCGGCCCAGGGTACGCCCTCCAGGCTTGCTGGCCGGCTGATGGCCAGCGTGTCGATGCCCTCCAGGTCCGGCGCAAGGGGGTGCAGGAGCAATCTGGAAAGGTTGTCGGCGGCGGAACGCCAGAGCTGACTGTTGGCGCGTTGCTCCGACTCGTTGCGTGGGCCGACCTCTTCCCCTTCGCCGCTCGCACGACGCTCGGCTTCATCGTCAACGGCGAATTCGACGGCGAACAGCAATCGCGAGAGACCGCTTCGCACCTGCTGCTCGCCCGCGATGCAGCGATGCACGCGCACGCCGTCGGACCGGAGAACGAACACGCCCACGTCGCGGCCCTCCTGGAAGTACTCCAGGATCGCGGCGCCTCTGGGCAATCGCTCCCGGATGGTCTCCAGCGGCAGCGGGTCGACCGAAAGAGGTCGCGGCTGACCCACCGCATCTCTGCGGATACGAAGCCGCTCGATGCCGTCTTCGAGTTGGGCGATCTTCGCCGCCATGCTCGAGGCGTCGCCATCGGCTTCCAGCCGTGCGTACTGCACGTTCAGGGCCTCGAGTTTCTCATGCAGTTCTGGGTCCTGTGCCCGGGCCAAGGCTTGCGAACCCATTGCTTCGTGGAGCGATCGGCCGCGCACGCGCTCGAGTGCGTCCAGCGCGTTTCCTACATCGCCCGAGTCCAGCGATGCCGACATTGCGTCAAGGTAGGCATCGCGCCACGATTGGCCGCAGGCGGTCCGCCAGCGATCAGCACGCAGGGCCCCGCGTATGCGTTCGGCCTCCAGCATCGCTTCGCGGAGCACTTCCGCTGCCTCAGCGGTCTTCTTGCGAGCCTGCAACAGCCTGCCGCTCAGGTGTCCGTGTTGGGCTCGTAGAGCCGACATCGACATTGCCAGTCGGCTTGCACCCAGTGCTTGAAGGTGCGTATCGGCACGGTCGAAGTTCCCGGCGCGGATCATTGCGTCGGCCAGCCACGCGTGGGCCTGTGCCAGACGCAAGGGCCTGTCGCCCAGTGCTTCGAGGATGGCCGATGCCCGATCGGAAGTCGCAGCGCGACCAAAGCGAATGTCCAGCACGGCGAGCACCAATTCGCATTGGGCACGCAAGACAGGCTCCTCCGGTCCAAGGTTTCCGAGCAACGCGTGGATGACGTCTCGGGCCGAACCATCGTGTCCGCCGGTGAGCAGGCACCAGGCCAGGGCGAATTGGCCGCGCCGCCACTCGCGCACCAGTCCAGCGGTGCTCAATTGGGGCAGGCACTGGCTGAGCGTCGTGATGGCGGCATCGCGCGCGCCCAGCATCGCCATGGCTTCGGCACTTTCGGCGTCCAGGCGAGCTACGTCGGCGGTCGCACCACTGGCCTCGAAATGTTGGCGCGCAAGCTCGAAACGCTCCAGCGCTGCGTCGAGGCGGCCCTCGCGAGCGAACAGATCCGCCAGGTTGCCTTCCACGATCGCCGCCCCATGCTCGTTGCCGGCCGTAGAAAAGGCCTCGCGTGCCGCCAGGAATGACTCTTCGGCTTCACCGAACAGATCGAGATCCAGCATTGCCTCGGCACGATTGCTGAAGAGCGCGCCCAGCAGCAGGGGTTCTTCGGCCAGCATCGGCAATGCGGCATTGAATGCCTGCAAGGCATCCGACGGCAGGCCGCGCATGCGAAGGACGATGCCCAGATTCAGCTTGCTCTTGCCCTGACCAATCGAATCGTCGCGAGCGGAAAACGCATCGCAGGCGGCCTCGGCGGCGTGCTGGGCTTCCTCGAACCGCCCGGCGCGGGCCAACGGTTGCACCGCCGTGAGCCGGACTTGGGCCAAAGCGCCGATATCGCCGGTGCGGTCAGCGATCCGTGCAGCTTGGGTCAGCAGGCTCGTCGCGTCATCGAATCGGGTGGCATAGCTCAGGACGTGTGCCCGGGCGGTAAGCAAATCAACGGCCAGCGCATCATCGGCCACCGGCAGGCTGGCCAAACGCTCGGCGATTGTCACGGCTTGCTTCAGGTCGGTTAGCGCGAGTTGCTTGAGATCGCTGGCCAATGCGCGCAGTTCGTCCGGCCGCGTGCTCTTCCGCGTCAACACGACCTCAATCTGGTCGAGCACGGAGCCCATGGATTACTCGACTCCGCTGGTCCCAACGTCGAGTTGTGGCACGACCAATTGCGTCTCCGGGTCCGACAACGCGATTTCCAACCGGTACACGCCCGGATCGAGCGTCAATTCGAAGAACCCATGCGAATCGAGGGTTGTAGCCTTGACGCCTTGCGACGACCGGAATCGCACCGCGCAGTCCTGCATGGCTTTGGCCCCCAAGACACGGCCGAGCACCCGGTACGCTGCCGGCAGGTCCAGCGGCAGCCCGGGTGTCCCGGGGTCAAGCATGAGCGAGAGCCGGAGGCCGCCGGCCGCAAAGGTCATCTTGCGAACGGCGTGCGTCGGATTCACACCGGCGCGATATGCCGGTCGCAGGCCGCCGGTGGAACCTTCGACGAGCGTCAAGACCAACTCTCCCAGGGAATTCGCCAGGTTGCCGGGCGTCGTCGGCGCGGTCGCGGCCGCGATGCGATCGAGCACGCCACGGTCAACGGCAAACAACGGCTCAAGCGCCGCTGCGCGACGGAGCGGATCGGCGATCTCTGGCGGGATGTCCTGATGGTCCATCATGCCCCTTTAGAGGTATTCAGCCGCCTGCTGATACAGCAGCATGCCGCAAGATCGCGACCTTTCCCTCGGCAGGGCAAAAAATCAGGGAGACCCCGTAAAGATTTCGGCCAGTCTCAAGAGACAACGTTGCCGAGTAGGACCGATACTGCCCACGGCCATGTCCAGACGCTCGGCAACACCCCGGTAGTCGGGCGATGTCCCTTCAAAGTACAGGGCCCTGAGCAGATTGCGACACGCAGGCCCGAGTTTGCCGAAAGCCGTTCGTAATCGCTGATGAGTCTCGAGTTCATCGAGCCATGCATGCTCGGGTGGAGCCTCCGGCTCATTGGCGAGCGGATTGCCGCGCCGCCTGGCGACATCTTTCGATATCCGAACTGCTTCCCGACGAGCGGTCGTTGCGAGCCACCCTGGCAATGCCGCAGGCTCCTTGATCCGTCGGAGGTTGCTCGCAAGTGCGGCAAAAGTTGACTGCGCCGCATCCTCGCAGCGGTCCTCGGACAAGCCAACGCGTCGTGCAACGGCGAAAACCAGCGGCCCGAACTCGGACACCAGCTCCGCCCAAGCGCGCTGATCGCCCGCTCGGCATTGATGCAGAAGCTCTGCGTGCCAATTCTCCGGCGTCTGACACATGCGAGGGCGAACTCCCAGACAAGTCTAGACGATGCGCCGGCTGCGTTGCCGCAGCATCGCGGGGCAGCCGTCTTGCAATCTATCTGGGAAGCCAGCGAAGCGCAACGCGCACCACGTGGCCTCCGATGCGTCGCAGCCCGACACGACGCGGCACGTGTTCTGCCTCGGAGGGTCGTCAGTACGCCCTTTCGATCTCCGCACCCGGATAGAAGTTCAGCAGGATGCGCTCGGCGTTCCACCCGCGCTGGGCCAGGGCCTGCGCGCTGAACTGGCACATGCCCACGCCGTGGCCGAAGCCGCGGCCGCGGATCACGAAGCGCGAGCCGGCGGCGGTGACCTCGAAGTCGCCGCTGCGCACGCGCTCTTCGCCGCCGACGTCCTCGAGCCCTTTGGCGTCGGCGTTCAGGGCGATGCGGAGCTGCTCGGCGCTGAGCACGTGCGACACGCCGTTGCGCTCGCCCACGCGATACTGGGCTGGTCGGCCGACGCGGTTGGTGCGCGCGACCTCGATGTTGGTCACCGCGCGGGCGTTCTTGAGCGAGTGGCCGGCACGCTCCCCCCATGCGCGCAGCCGCCTGGTCACGTCGTCGGTGCTGCGCACGACCTGCCAGCGGTGAAAGCGCGACGCCTCGCTGGCGTGGATAGCCACGCCGCCCACGCCAGCTTGCAGCGGCGGCACCAGGTTGTATTCATAGCCCGGGCCGGTCGGCCAGGTATCGGCCGCCGAGCCGCTGCGCCCGCCGCTGGTGCTGCTGTAATAGGCACGCAGCACGCCCCCGCCGTAGGCCAGCACCCGGCCGCGGGTGTTGATCGCCGCCCTAATGCTCTGCTCGTGCTCGGTGTGCCCGGGGTAGGCCTGGTCGATCGTGCCGCTCTCGACCTGCCACGCGCGGCCGCGCCGCTCGGCCAGTTCCATCGACTGCAACGCATAAGAGCGTGCGGCGATGCACTGGGCTTCGTAGGCGGCCAGGTCCCACGACGGATAGAGCTCGCGCGAGGCGACCGCCGCGACGTACCGCTCCAGCTCGATCTCGTTCACCGCCTGCACGCCCGCCGCCGACGCGCTGAGCGTGACCGAGCCGGCGTATGGCACGCCTTGCACGGCAATGGTCGGTGCGTCCTTGAACCAGGCAAGCGTGCCCGGGCTTGCGTAACCCGCCTCGCGCGGGTCGGCCGACTCGAGCGTCACGTCCCCGGACAGCCGGTGCGTGGCGCCGCCGGGTTCCTGGAACTCGAGCGTGCCGGCCGAGGCGCGGGCCAGCAGGGGAGTTCGATAGATCTTGACCCCGCCCGTCGCGTCGCGCGCGAGCACGAGGCGCGCCCCCGCGACGAGGATCTCGCGCGTCGGTTCGGCGATGCGCACCCGGATCGTCGGCTCCTGGCCGATCCAGACGCTGGAGACTTCCCAAGTGCCATCGGTCGGGCCCAGCACGGTGCGCGTGCGCTGCGGCCACTGGCAACTGGCCGCCACGAGGCTCACGATCAGGCCCGTGGCAAGCAGCACCGCCATCGTTCCCGAGCCCGGATGGGCGAGGTGGGCTCGCGCCAGGCCGGCCGGGCCGAAGAGGCCGGCCCAGGCCCTGACCCCGGCTGTGCGAATGGGCTGGAACATCCTGCTCCCGATCGGCGCCGTCGGTGGCGTCCTTGTAAGAAAGCTACCAGCGGCGGTCGATCGCCGGGCCCCGGCCACAAGCGTAGTAGTCAAGCAGGCCTGACGACGTGTGAGGGGGTTGTCCGGGCCTGTCGCTTGGGGGCTACCATGGCGACAGAGGATCCCGGAGGGAATCGCGGATGTCCGTAGTCGGCACGCCCAGGACGACGCCCGCCGAGAGCCGGCCCTCGGCCCGGGCGATCCTCGCGCTCACGCTGGTGCCCGAGCTGGGCCCCCGGCGGATCCGCCGCCTGGTTTCCATCATGGGCGGTCCCGAGGCGGCGCTGACCGCGTCGATGGCGCAACTCGCCGCCGTCCCTTCCGTGGGCGACGCCCTGGCCCGCAAGCTGGCCGCGGGGCTGAAGACGGCGCGTGCCGAGGTCGAGCAGCGATATGAGCATGCGCTCGAGGCCGGCGTGCAGCTGCTGCCGTTCGATCATCCCGATTACCCGCCGCAATTGGCTGGCGACGAGCACGCCCCGGCACTGCTGTACGTGCGTGGATCGGTCGAGGCGCTCCAACGCGCAGGCGTTGGGCTTGTCGGAGCGCGCAAGTGCTCGGCGTATGGCATCGACCAGGCCGGACGTTTCGCCGGCGTCCTGGCCCAGGGCGGCTGGTCGATCGTGTCGGGCGGCGCCCGGGGGATCGACACGGCGGCCCATCACGCGGCGCTTCGATGCGGCGGCGTCACGGTCGCCGTGCTGGGCTGCGGACTCGACCACGCCTACCCGGCCGAGAATGCCGAACTGTTCGAGCAGATCACCGAGCGCGGCGGGGCGGTGGTATCCGAGTTGCCCATGCACTGCCGGCCCGAGGCCAAGAACTTCCCCGCCCGCAACCGCATCATCGCCGGCCTCTCGCGCGGCATTGTCGTGATCGAGGCGGGGGCGAAGAGCGGGGCGCTCATCACCGCCCGGCTGGCGGGTGAGATGGGGCGGGAAGTCATGGCCGTGCCGGGGCGCGTCGACGTGGAATCCAGCCGCGGCTGCCATGCGCTGATCCGCGACGGCGTGACGCTCGTGGCCACGCCCGCCGACGTTGAAGAAGCCCTGGGGTCTCTCCGGGACCGCCAGTACCCCGCTCCCGACCTGTTCGGGGCCTCTTCGGAAGAAGAGGTTGCACCAGAGGGAACCGGGCGCGATCGGACACCGAACAACATGGAAGATCGCGTGCTCGACGCGCTGGCCGAAGCCTTGACGCTCGACCAGCTTTGCGAGCGCGTCGACCTGCCGCCGGAACAGGTCCGTGCGGTGGTGACGCTGCTGGAGATTCGGCGGCGGATCCGCAGGGAAGGTCTCAGGCTTGTTCGGAATCGGTAAGGGTATTGCCTAGCATGGCCGAGGGGCCCGGACGAGTCGGCGGATCGTTTGATATCAGGGATCTGGCTTGCTACAGTAATCCGAACAGAAGTCCGAAAAAATATCGAACACCATGACCGCGTGATCCGATGAATCTGGCATGATCGCCCACCCAAGCCAACTCGCCGCCACGTCCCTTCCGATTGAGGTCGCAGACGGATGCCGGGGCGAAGGTGCGCTGGTCATGCTGGGACCCGGCGGCGATTTTGTTCGCGGCGACGCACAGGCAACCGCGTCGCAGGCCACCCAGTCGTGGAGCGCCCAGGATTGGAGGGAACTCCTGGGCGAACTCGTGGGGCTGGCCCTGGGCGCCATTCGCCTTGTCAGCGTGCGCGACCCGGCACGTGGCGCGGTATGCGAGCAAGAGAACGTGGCCCGGGCGGCGCCCGGGTCGTTGGAGGGAGCGTCGGCCGACCGGCGCTCGGAGAGCACGAACAACACACCCAGACCGGCCCGGACCAGTTCCGAAGCTGGGACGGGAGCCACGCAGCACGCTCTGCGCCGCGGGCCCATGCCCCTGGTCACCGTGCCGCGAGAGAACGAGGTACGCCCCCATGAACCTGACACCCAAGCAGCTTCGCATTCTTCGGCTCATCCGCGACTGGCGGATCCGCCGAGGCTATTCGCCAACGATGCAGGAACTCGCCGACGAAATCGGCGTCAGCAAGGTGACCGTATTCGAGCACGTCGAGGCGCTCATCAAGAAGGGCGCTCTGGTGCGCGAGCCCAACAGGGCACGCTCTTTGTCGATTGCTGAGGGCGTCTCGGTTCCCGACGAGTCCCGGCCGTTCCGCTATCCGCTGGTCGGCAAGATCGCCGCGGGCTACCCGATCGAGAAGGTCGCCGACAGCGACGAGATCGACCTGCAACAACTCGTGGGTAATCCCTCGGACTCCAGCCGTTCCATGTTCGCTCTCAAGGTCGACGGCGATTCGATGCGCGACGAGGGCATTCTCGACGGCGACTACGTGCTGATCGAGCGCAGCCCCACAGCCCACAACGGTGATCGCGTCGTGGCTCTGCTGCCCGATGGCGCCACCACGCTCAAGACGTTCTACCGGGAATCCGATCACATCCGCCTGCAGCCAGCGAACCCCGACTTCGAGCCCATCCGCGTCAAGCACTGCGAAGTGCAGGGCGTGGTGCGCGGCGTCATCCGTCGGTATTGAGCCCTGGGGCTAGGCATCCGACGCCAGCGTCGGCCAGATCGCACGTGCCAGCGCGAGATCCTCGGGCCTTGTGATCTTCAGGTTCCTCGGATCGCCTGGTAGGAGCGTGACTGGTTCGCCCAGGCGTTCGACGAGCTGCGCGTCGTCGGTGCTCTGCAGGTCGTGCTGGGCGTACGCCCGTGAGATGAGCTCTCTCGTGAAGCCCTGGGGCGTCTGGCATGCGTAGAGGCTTCGGCGATCGACGGTTTCCTCGACAAAGGCTCGATTACCTTCGGTTGGCCGGCCACGCTTCAGCGTGTCGGCTACTGGAATCGCGGGCACGACCGCCGCCGCATCTCCCAAGGCGTCGATCACGCGACGCACGAGTGCCCGGGACGCGCACGGCCGCGCCGCGTCGTGGATCAGCACGGCCTGCTCGCCGGACGCGCGAGAGCGGAGAACGTCGAGCCCCGCGGCGACGGTCTCGTAGCGTTCGGCCTTGCCGCCGGGGCAGATGGTGACTCCCAGCGGCGTCAGGGCGGCCTCGTGCCGCTCGCGAAACGCGGCGAGCTGCGAGGCATCTGCGGGGCCGGCGACGAGGACCGAGCCAACTCCTGGCTGGGAAAGAAAGGGCTCCACCGCTCGATGGAGCACCGGCTTGCCGTGCATGTCCTGGTCGAGTTTGCTTCCAGAACTGGTGCCGAAGCGGCTGCCCGAGCCGGCGGCGCAGATGAGGACGGCAAGGCTCGTGGGCGGGGGCATTGACCAGTGTATGGAGTCGGGTGGCGGAATAGGCGATGATGCTGGTGGGGTTCCCAGAACGGGCGGCCCGGCAATGGATCGCTCTCTATAGTCCGTGCCCGCGGCCTGATGGTCGGGGCGACAACTTGGGGCCGATATGGATTCGATCGGACGTGTGAGGCATGGTGTGGCGCGTCGAGAGGTGTGCTCTCCTCGTAACCGGCACACAAAACCAACAACTGCCGAACCGCAGTACGCTCTGGCTGCTTAACGTAGCCCGTCCCCCTCTCGACGCCCGATAGGGAAGGGGGACGACGACATCGGGCTGGTCAACACGTGGCGCTTCCGGGCGTGTTGGCGAGGAGGTTCACCGGTGGCTGGGCCGAAGGCAAGGGCGTCGGCGCCCGTGCACAGGCCGAGATCAAATCGCCGACTACACGCGTAGAGGCGCCATGGCTGCCGATCCGACACGGGGGTTCGATTCCCCCCGGCTCCACTCTCGATGAACAACGCCGCGTGCTCCTGCGCGCGGCGTTGTCGTTGGTGATCAGGTGATGCTCGCTCTGATTCAGTCGTCGTCGGCGTGGGGGTCATACGCCGCGATGACTTCGGCCTGGACGTTCGGCGGCGTACGTTCGTCGTGGCTGTAGTCCATGACGTAGCTGCCAGCGCCGTGGGTCATGCTCTTGAGTTCGTTGGCGTAGTTCTGGAGCATGCCCAGGGGCGCCACGGCGCGAACGGTGCAGGTATCGCCGTCGACCATGGAGTCCTGCACTCGGCCGCGCTTGGTCGACAGGTCGCCGGTGATGTCGCCCATGTACTGGGCCGGGGCGGTGACCTCGACCTCGACGAACGGCTCGAGCAGCGCAGGCTTTGCCTTGCGACAGGCATCGACGAAGGCGCGCTTTCCGGCCTTGATGAAGGCCACTTCTTTGGAGTCGACGGCGTGGTACTTGCCGTCGTAGACCTCGACCTTCACGCCTTCCATGGGGTATCCGGCGATGGCGCCCTCGGTGAGCGCCTGGCGGATGCCCTTCTCGATCGCGGGCATGAACTGCTTGGGGATGGAGCCGCCCACGGTGGCGTTCACGAACTCGAAGTGCTCGCCGTGCTCGGCGGCTTCACCATTGAGGGGCGCCACGCGGAGATAGACCTCGCCGAACTCACCTGAGCCGCCCGACTGCTTCTTGTGGCGGTGGTGGCCCTCGGCGTTGGCGGTGACGGTTTCCTTGTAGGCGATCTTGGGCTGGTGGGTCTCGACCTCGATGCCGTACTGGCTCTTCATGCGTTCGAGCATGACGCGCAGGTGCATCTCGCCCAGCCCGCGCAGCACGGTCTCCTTGGTGGCGACGACGCGGTCCATGATGAAGCAGGGATCTTCGGCTTGCAACTTGGCGATGGCGGGGCCGAACTTGGATTCGTCCTTGTGGTTTGACAAGGCGACGGCCAGGCCGAACATGGGCTTGGGCAGCGGCAGCGGCCGCAGGCGGAGGTGTTCGTTGGCGTGGGCGTGCACGACGGTGTTGAACTCGATCTCGTCGATCTTGCTGACGGCGACGATCTCACCCGGGCCCGCCTCGGTGACGTCTACGTGATCCTTGCCCTGGAGGCGGAAGAGCGTGTTCACGCGGACGGGCTTGCGACCGTCGCCGAAGTACACCTCGTCCTTGACCTTCAGCGTGCCTTGGTGGATCTTCATGATGCCCAGCTTGCCCACGAACGGGTCGCTGGCGACCTTGAAGACGTGGGCCAGAAGCGGCTGGCTTGCGTCGGGCTTGGGCTCGAAGCTCTCGATGAGCTTGCCGTCGTCGTCGAGCTTCTCGAACGTGCGCGGGTTGGTCTCCAACGGGCTGGGGCACTGGCTCTCGATGAGGTCCAGCAGGGCATCGGCGCCCGCGCCGGTCTTGGCGCTCACGAAGCAGATGGGCACCAGGTGGGCTTCGCGCAGGGCCCTCTCGAAGGCATCGTGCACGGCCTTGCGGTCGAGCGAGGCGGCGCCGCCCTCGAGGTACTGGGTCATCAGGCCGTCTTCGACCTCCACGACCTGCTCGACGATCCTGGTGTGGGCCGTCTCGACGTCGCTGAAGAGCGTATCGCCGCTGGTGTCTTCGCCCAGCACGTCGACGACGCCCTCGCGGTCGGCCGCGGGCAGGTTGACGGGCACGCACACGTTGCCGAAGGTCTCGCGGATCTTGGCGATCAGTCCTTCGAGGTCGGCCTGTGCGTCGTCGATCTTGTTCACGATGATCATGCGCGGAATGTTGCGCTGCTCGGCGACGGACATGATGCGGCGCGTGCTGGTCTCGATTCCCTTGGCGGCATCGACGACCACGCCCACCAGGCCCGCGGCGGGCAGGCCGGCGATGGCCTGGCCAAAGAAGTCGGCCAGGCCGGGCGTATCGATGAGGGAGACAAGCGTGTCGTTGCGTTCGTAATGGGCCAGGCTGCTGGTCAGGCTGTGGCCATGCTTCTTGGCCTCGTCGGTCCAGTCGGTGACGGTGTTGCCGTCTTCGATCGAGCCCATGCGGTTGGTGGCGCCGGCGGCGTTGAGCAGTCGCTCGACGAGCAGGGTCTTGCCGGCGCCGGCGTGGCCGGCCAGGAGGAGGTTGCGGATCGTTGAAGGATTGCGAACAGCCATAGGGGCGCCTCCGTCGGATTGGGCGGCACGTCGCGGGTCCGTGCCCGTCGTTGCCGCCGAGCGGGTTGGCGTGGCCTGGCATGGGGCCTGGGGCGGCCCCGGGCCCACGAGCGGCCACGCTCCATCATACATGTGGGGCCAAGCCTGCGTTATGGCATGGTGAACCCGCGCCAACGAGGCGAAACCGCACCGGTTGTAACGGCGGATGGTTGGGTACGTAGACCCAAAAGACCGCCAGCCAGCCGTGCACGCCAGCGGAGCGCGGTATGCTGGCAGGTGGTGGGCGGCCGGGATGGCCCGCCCGGTTTCGCTCGTTTCCTGCCCATCGAAACTGTTAGGAGTTTGATATGCAGCCTGCCCGACTGACCGCCGCCGCGGCCGTGTTGTCCGTGTGTGGCCCTCTGGGCTCGACCGCCCAGGCCGATGAGACCGTGACCCCGATGGCCGACGTGCTCATCGAGTTCGTCAGCAACCCGACCCCCGCCGACGTGGCGCTGGTCGAGTCGCTTGGCGGCGTCGTACACCAGGTCTGGACGGTGGCGCCGGGCATGCACGCGAGCCTGCCCGCCGGGGCCGAGGCTCAGCTGCGTGCGCTCGATGCCCGTGTGGTGGGCGTGGAGCCCAACGGCATCGGCCAGTACACGACCGAGTATGACCAGGTGTGGGGCGTGCGCCGCGTTGGCTGCGAGAACACGCACACCGGCGGACAGCGGGGCACGGGCGTGGCCGTGGGCGTCATGGACTCGGGCCTGCGGCACACCCACGAAGACATCGCCGACAACTTCGTGTTCGGATACGACTTCTCGATCATGAGCGACGATTTCAGCGACCCGTTCAGCCACGGCACGCACGTCAGCGGCAGCGTCGCGGCGGTTGCCAATGGTTCGAACATCGTCGGCGTGGCGTCGGAAGCCGACCTGTACATGCTGAAGGTCGGCACGTTCGCACCGACGGCGTCGGGCGCCATCAACGCGCTGCAGTGGGCGCTGGACAACGGCATCCAGGTCACCAACAGCAGCTTCACGCTGGGCGATTCCTCGCTCGTTGAATCGGCGTATCAGAACACCTGGGACGCGGGCATCATCCACTTTGCGGCGTCGGGCAACGGCGGGGGCGCGCCCATCGGCGTGCCCGCACGCTACGACAGCGTGATCGCCGTGGGCGCCATCGACAGCCGCGATCGTCGTGCGAGCTTCTCGCAGGGTGGGACGAACCTCGAACTGGTGGCGCCGGGCGTGGACGTCTACTCCACGACCTCCAACCGCGATGACTCGTACGGCAACCTCGACGGCACGTCCATGGCCACGCCCCACGCCGTTGGCGTGGCGGCGTTGATCATCGGCGCTGGCATCCAGGACACCAACGGCAACGGGCGCATCAACGACGAGGTCCGCCAGTTCATGATCGATACGGCCATCGACCTGGGCAGCCCGGGCTGGGACGGCGACTTCGGCTATGGCCTGGTGAATGCCGAGGCGGCGCTGGACGTGCTGCCTCCGTGCGTGGCCGACTTCGACGGCGATGGCGACCTGACCATCTTCGACTTCCTGGCGTTCCAGACCGCGTTCGACCAGGGCGAGGCCCAGGCGGACATCAACGGCGACGGCGACTTCAACATCTTTGACTTCCTGGAGTTTCAGAACCTGTTCGCCACCGGCTGCTGATGCCCTGCGCGTGGTGGCGTCGCTAGCATCTGCACGATGAGCGACGCACACGCAGACGTATCGGCCGCCAACGGCCAGCCCGCCCCGGTCCATGGGGTGTACACGCGGTTCGCACCCTCGCCCACGGGGCACCTGCACGTGGGGGGAGCGCGAACCGCGTTGTTCTGTTGGGCCTTTGCCAAGGGCCACGACGGCACGTTCCTGTTGCGGGTGGAAGACACCGACCAGAAGCGATCCAGCGAGGCGGCGGTTGCCGGCATCCTCGAAGACCTGGCCTGGCTGGGCATCGCGTGGCAGGAAGGGCCCGCGTTTGAAGGGCTGGGCGGCGACCTTAGGGGCGTGGGGCCGTTCTTCCAGGCCGAGCGCGTGGACCAGTACAACGCGGCGCTGGCCGAGTTGCTCGAGCGGGGGCGGGCGTACCCGGCCTTCGAGACGGCCGAGGAACTCGAGGCCAAGCGCAAGGCGGCCCAAGACGCCAATCAGACGTATCGCTACGACCGGGCGGCGCTCGAGATTCCCGAAGAGGAACGCATGAGCCGGATGATGGCGGGCGAGCCGCACGTGGTGCGGTTCATGGCGCCCGACCATGACGTGGTGGTGGCCGACTCGGTGCTGGGCGAGGTTCGCTTTGCCGCGGGCGAGTTGGACGACTTCGTGATCCGCAAGGCCGACGGCTTCCCGACGTACCACTTCGCGGTGGTGGTCGACGACGAGGCCATGGGCGTCAGCCACGTGTTGCGTGGCCAGGAACACCTGCAGAACACGCCACGGCACGTGGCGCTACAGCAGGCGCTGGGCTATCGCACGCCGGTGTACGCGCACCTGCCGCTGATCTTCAACCCCGACAACAGCAAGATGAGCAAGCGGGACAAGGACAAGGCCGTCCGGGCGTTCTGTAAGGAACAGAAGATCGATGCGGCGCCCGAGGGCACGCTCGACGACGCGAGCTTCAAGGCGTGGATGGGCGACAAGCGGGCGCAGTTGCCGACCGATGACCTGATGCGGCTGGCCGGCGTCATCGGCTTCACGCCGCCGGAGATCGACGTGGAGGACTTCCGGCGCAGCGGGTACCTGCCGCACGTCCTGTGCAACTACCTTGCGCTGCTGGGCTGGAACCCGGGCGAGAAGAACGAGGACGGCACCGACGTCGAGCGATTCACGATGGGGTACCTGGTCGAGAAGTTCGACCTGCACCGCATCGGCAAGAGCGCGAGCAAGTTCGACCGCGAGAAGCTCATGGCCTTCAACGCCGACGAGATCCAGAACCGCATGAGCGACGAACAGTTCGCCGATGCGTGGCGGACCTGGCTGGAGCGGTACGACCAGGCGACGCTTGAGGCCCTGGGCGACAAGCTGACGATGGCGGCTGCCGCTGCGAGGCAGCGGACCCGGGTGCTGCGTGAGGCGGCGGGCGTGGTAGCGTTCGCGCTGCGGGACGACTTCGGGTACGACGAGAAGGCCGTCAACAAGGTGCTGCTGAAGAACGACGGCGAGGGACTGGCGGTGCTGCGTGAGTTGGCGCCGGTGCTCGAAGCGGTCGAGCCGTTCGAGGCCGAGGCGATCGAGGCGGCCATCAAGCAGTGGTGCGAGGGCAAGGGCCTTGGCATGGGCAAGGCGGCCCAACCGCTGCGCGTGGCGATGACGGGCGGGACGGTGAGCCCGGGGCTTGGGCAGACGCTGGAGCTTGTGGGCAAGGCGCAGGCGTTCGCTCGCATCGAGCGGTGCGTGTCGGCCCATGCTGTCAATAGCTAGCGAGAGGGGCGTGGGGATGGCCGAGCGGATCATGACGCTGCACCCGCAGGGCAAGGCGGGCGTCAACATCGAAAGGACCAAGTACGACGAGATGCGGCGGGCGCTGCTGAAGGTCATCCCGAAGGACGACGAGGGCGTGCTCTTCGGCGACCTGGGCGACCTGGTCGTCGACCATTTGAACGAAGACGCATACCCCAAGGGGCTCAGCGTCCTCTGGTACGTCACGACGGTGAAGCAGGACCTCGAAGCGCGCGGCCTGATCGAGCAGGTGCCCAAGGCCAAGCCGCAGCGCCTTCGGCGGATGAAGAATTGACCGGGTGGAGCACGCTCAGCAACAGTGGAACACAACATCTACTAGTCAGCGTGTCGATCCTTGGTTTCTGGCTCAACGCGTGTCTTGTCTTGATGCTGCACATAAGAGCATGCATCACAGCGGACTCGGTGACGCTTCGGGCCGGGATCGAGCCAGTCTGTTGAGTACTCAGTGATTTCTATGACTAGTGCGCTCCCGCAGACTGCACAGGGCTTGCCCGCCAACTCGAACGGGTTAGCTTCAACTCGAAGTTGGCATCCGGTACAACGTGACGGGGTGCCCAGCGCATCAATACGATCTGTTGAAATTGGCTTACCGCAATCCGTGCACGGAACTTTCGAGGGAACCTCCCAGTCTTGCACAACTGGGGTGCCACGCCATCCGCAAGCCACACAACAAAAACTTGGATAGCGTCTCGCATCATCCTCAAAGAAATAGCGAGGGTTGGCTACCACAATTCGACGATACTCCCTGCCCGAAAGCGTCTTAGAGTGATGGCACTCGGGACAGGTAAGCTTCGGCATGAGATTATGTCCTACCGGACGATGCCCTTGCTCTCCAGGAAGCTCAGCACTTCCTGCACGCAGTCGTCGATCGAGCGGCCGGCGGTCTTGAGGACCAGTTCGGCCTTGGGGGGGGCCTCGTAGGGGTCGTCGATGCCGGTGAAGCCCTTGATCTCGCCCGCGCGGGCCTTCTTGTAGAGGCCCTTGGGGTCGCGCTTCTCGCACTCTTCGAGGGGCGTGTCGACGAAGACCTCGAGGAAGGGCAGCTTGGCCTGGTCGTGCATCGCACGGCACAACTCGCGGTCCTTCACGTAGGGGCTGATGAAGCTGGTCAGGCTCACGACGCCAGCGTCGGCGAAGAGCTTGCTGACCTCGCCGATGCGGCGGATGTTCTCGGTGCGGTCTTCGGCGCTGAAGCCCAGGTTCTTGTTGAGGCCGTGGCGGACGTTGTCGCCGTCCAGGCGGTAGCTGTTGACGCCCTTCTTGACCAGGACCTGCTCGACGGCGCTGGCGATGGTGCTCTTGCCCGAGCCGCTCAGGCCGGTGAACCAGACCGTGGCGCCCTTTGCCTTGAGTGCGTTCCAGCGTTCGTCTCGGCTGAGGTCGCCCTCGTGCCAGTGGATGTTGGTCGCCTTGACCTTATCGGTGGTCTGGGTCATTCCGCCTCCTGTTTGGGTTCTGCATGGTCGCCGGGCCCGCATGGCCGGTCCAGCGGAGAGATCGTAGACGGGTTGGCTGCCGCGAACCGATAGCGTTGCCGCCATGAGCGTGCCCGCTTCGCCCGAGAACCAGCCCATCCGCGTGTGCTTCCAGCAGCCGGCGCTGCCGGCTTATCGCGTGCCCGTGTTCGCGGAGCTGGCCCAACGCCCGGGGATCTCGGTCGAGGTGCTCTTCAGCGACAAGGCCAAGCTGCCAAACGTAGCGGCCGAGGGCTTCGAGGCTCGCCAGGTGGCCGAGCGGACGCTGTTGAAGTGGCCCAGGAAGGTTCGGTGGGTGTCGGCTCAGATGGAAGCGGTCGATCCGGCACGCGCCGACGTGGCGGTGCTGGAGTACAACGCGGGGGCGCCCAGCCTGCTTCCGGCCATTGGGCGTGCGAAGAAGCATGGCGTGGGCGTGGTGCTGTGGGGGCACGGCTACTCGGTGCGAGACTCGGCGTGGTCTCGCCGGCTTCGCAACTGGATCGGTCGCAAGGCCGACGCCGTCGTGCTGTACAACCACCCGGCCCGGGAGCGCATGATCGAGGAAGGCTTCGATCCCAAGCGACTGTTCGTGGCGCTCAATGCGCTCGACCAGGGGGCCATCCAGGTCTCACGAGAGAAGTGGCTGGGCGATCCCGATCGGCTGGCGGCCTTCCAGCGAGAGCACGGGCTGGATCGCGGGCCGGTGGTGCTGTTCGTCTCGCGGCTGTATGCCCAGAACCGTCTCGAGTTGCTGCTGCACGCCGCGGCTGCGCTGACGGATACGCACCCGGATCTGGTGGTGGTGGTGGTGGGCGACGGCGATCAGCGCGAGCACCTGGCAGACTTGTCGCGGAAGCTGGGCATCGAGGAGCGGGTCCGCATGCCCGGGGCGATCTACGGCGAGGATGCGCTGGCTCCGTGGTTCCTCTCGGCCCGGGCCTTCGTGTATCCCGACTATATGGGGCTGAGCGCATTGCACGCTCTTGGGTATGGCCTGCCGGTGATCACCAGCCAGGACATGTCCCGCCATGGCCCCGAGGCAGCCACCGTGGAGCACGGCCGCAGCGGGTTGCTGGTCGACCTGGGCGAGCCCGGCTCGCTGGCGGGGGCGATCGCCCGGCTGGTGGACGACCCCGAGGCCGCCCGGCAGATGGGCGAGGCGGGGCGGCAGGTGGTGCTGGAGCGGTGCACCGTGGCCAACATGGTCGACGGGCACGAGGCGGCCATCCGCTTTGCCCATGCCCGGGCGCTGCGGCGGCGTTGAGGACACGTGAAAACCCGCTGATCTCGGCCCCCGGGCACCCGAACGGTTTGCTCCCAACCGGCGTGCGACATAACGTCCCCTTCCGGTTTGGCCAACCCTTCCAGCCCCAGGCCACGCCGGACCCCCAAGGAGGATGCGATGCCGGCGACGATGGCCCCCCAGACCACGAAGAAGTCCCTGATCGAGCCCCACGGCGGCACCCTGGTGGACCAGGTGGCCACCGGCGCCCGCCGCGATGAGCTGGTCAAGGAGGCCGAGGGCCTCACCCGAATCGACCTCTCGATGAAGCAGTCGTGCGACGTGGAGATGATCGGCACCGGGGCGTTCAGCCCGCTGACGGGGTTCATGGGCTCGGCCGACGTCAAGGGCGTCATCGAGGACATGAAGCTGGAGAGCGGCGTTCGCTGGCCGATCCCGATTACCTTGAGCGTTGACAAGGCCAAGGCCCCCAAGGAGGGCGAGCGCGTCGCGCTGTACGCCCCCAACGGCACGCTCCAGGCCGTCATGACCGTCGATGAGGTCTTCGCGCACGATCGCGAGGCTGAGGCGACGATCTTCTTCAACAAGCCGGGCGACGACGACGGGCAGCACCCCGGCGCCGAGGCGGTGAAGAAGGAGGGCGACACGTGCCTGGCCGGGCCGATCGAGGTGGTCACGGTGTGCGTCGACCCCGACGGCCCCGAGGCGTTCCTGGACAAGCGGCTGACGCCCGCGCAGACGCGTGAGGCCTTCGAGAAGAAGGGCTGGACGACCGTCAGCGCCTTCCAGACGCGCAACCCCATCCACCGCGCCCACGAGTACCTGTGCAAGTGCGCCCAGGAGATCACCGACGGCCTGCTCATCCACCCGCTGGTGGGCGAGACCAAGCCCGGCGACATCCCCGCCGACGTGCGGATGGAGTGCTACGAGGTGCTCGTGGACGAGTACTTCAACAAGGACCGCACGATGATCACGGTGATGCCCGCCGCGATGCGGTACGCCGGCCCGCGCGAGGCCATCCTGCACGCGCTGGTCCGCCAGAACTACGGCTGCTCGCACTTCATCGTCGGGCGAGACCACGCGGGCGTGGGCAACTACTACGGAACGTACGACGCGCAGACGCTCGTCGATCAGGTAACCACCGGCGCGGTCGGCGATCTGAAGATCACCCCGCTGAAGTTCGAGCATGCCGCGTGGAGCCACAAGGCCCAGGGCATGGTCAGCGGCAAGACCTTCCCCAAGATCGAGGGCGACCAGGTCTTCCTCAGCGGTACCAAGGTCCGCGACATGCTGGCCAATGGCGAGCGTCCGCCCAAGGAGTTCAGCCGGCCGGAGGTTGCCGACGTGCTGATCAAGTGGGCGACGAAGAAGTAGGACTGACGCCAACCCGACCCACCGAGGCCCGGGCGCACGCCCGGGTTTCTTGTTTCGATCCGTTTCGGACACCGGGCCACGCTGGTGTCGGACGTGGTCGGATCGGATCTGACTCTGGTTGACCTGTGCGTGCGTTCGCGCTGGCCCTACGCGCCCGTGAGCGCCAGGTACATCATGAACCCCAGCACGACCACGAGCAGGGCCAGCAGCCCCCAGAAGCTGGCCGCGCCGAGATGCCGACGGCACCATTGGCGACGCTCGGCCCTATCGGCAAAGACCCAGTGCGGGAGGCAGCCGCACTCGGGGCATCGCCACTCGTCGATCTTGCGCAGATCGTACTTGCACTTGGGGCACTTCACGGGTCAAGGGTAGGGGTCAGGATTCGTTTCGTGCACCGACCGACCCAGCTTCGGGCGGTGTCCGAATCGAATTCGAAGGCAGCCTCTGGCCACCATATTCTGATCGCCAAGGGGCACGGGCTCACCGCCCGCCGTACAGCAGGCGGAAGCCCTTCTTATGGCTGAGTTCGTCCGCGTTGACCTGCAGGTACGACATGGCCCAGATGATGGCCACCACCATCGCCAGGCCGCCCCAGAAGCCAACAACCCTCGCGATGCGGCGGCGTCGATGGCGACGCTCGGCCCGGTCGGCATAGACCACGTGCGGATGGCAACCACACTCGGGGCACAACGTATCGCCCAGGCCGCGCAGGTCGTACTTGCACTTGGGGCATCGCACGTGGTCATGCTAGGGAACCCGATTCGTTTCATATCCCGCCCGAGGCAGGGGTGGCCGAGATAGGAAACGAAACGCATCGCCACAGCCCGGGGGCTTACGCCATGCGCACGAACGTGTGCGGATCTCCGCGTACGCCCTTGCCGTGTCGTTCCCATCGCTCGTCATCGGTACCCTTCGCGAGAAGGCGCCGCAAGTGGATCTCGCTCGGCCGGCTCGCCTCGGGCCACGCCTCCAGCACCCCCTCGACCGTCATCCCCGGCGGCTCGCCGGGCAGCAGTCCCTCGATGATCTGCTGCATCCCCTCGCTCCGCAGCGTGCCGGGCTGGCCCAGCATGCGGTAGCCCTGGGGCGTCAGGTCCAGGACCATCTCGGGCGGCACTTCGGGGTAGCGGCCATACGCGGTCAGCTTGCGGCGCGTGTCGGCGGGGTCCTGGGGGTTGAAGCGGCGCAGCTCGACGATCGCGTCGACGAAGCCCGGCAGGGCGCCGCTGCCCCGGCTGGCCTGGGCCTGATCACCCTCGCCCTTGCGCGGGTGGTGGATGAGCAGCACGGCCGCCCCGGCGTTGTTGATGTTCCGCAGCGGCGCGAGCGCGTGCACCACCTCGCTCGCGTCGTTCTCGTTGTGCACGGGCCACAGGCTGGGCAGCGTGTCGAACACCACCAGCGCCAGCGAACGCTCTCGCACCGCGCCGGCGAGCTTGTCGATCAGGTCGATCCACTGCTGGTGGCTGGGCCTGGCGAACGACTCGCGTTGCAGCAGCAGGTTGGTCGAGCCCAGCGTGAGCGCATCGCGCCGCCGCGCCCACACGCCCGCGGGCTCTTCGCTCACGATCGCCACCGGATCGGTCATCGGCACGTCGACCAGGCCCGTGCCCAGCGGCAGATCGCGCAGCAGGTGCCCCAGCAGCGTGGTCTTGCCCGCCTTCCACAGCCCGGTCAGCAGCGTGACGCCGCCACGGGCGATGTAGCCCGGCCAGATCCAATCGGGCGACTCGCCGGGGCCAAGCTCGCCCAGGGACGTGAGCGTGAATTCGTTTCGTTTCTCGCCCGGGGGTGGGGTGGCCGAGAGAGGAAACGAATCGGCCTTGCTGGCGGGCTGCGAGGTCGAAGGCGCTACGCCGCCGTCATTGAGGTTCACGCGCATGCGGCCACCCCCGCCTCGACGAAGCGGGCCGCCAGCTCGCGCAGCAGCATGGCCGAGGGATCCCGCGGGAAGGTGCTGTCGCAGATGCCAAACACCCATGGCCACATGGCGCGGCGGTAGGTGTCCACGCTGGCGTTGACCAGGTAGTTCCGCAGGTGGTAGTCCATGATCCGGCCGGAGACTTCCTTGGCCAGCTCACGGTTGCGTTGCAGGACGATCACGTTGGCGTCGTCGCGTCGCAGGCACAGGGACGGGTTCGAGGGCATCTCGATCGTGCCGTCCCAGGTTCGCATGGCATCGCAGGCGGCGGCGAGCTGGGCTTGCAGGACGTTCGAGTGCACGGGCTGATCAGGAACTTGAAACTCCATCGCGGATACCTCACGTTCGAGGCGAGTGGTCCACGGGGGCTTTGGGCCCCGCACTCTTCCCGCGACGTCAGCGCAAGGCAAGAAACAAGCGACGCAGCGCCGCCACATAGCGCGCGCACGCGGTGATCAGGGCAAGATTTCTTTGTTCGCCGCGGCTTCAGCCCTCGCCCGAGCCGCGTTCTTCCAGCGCCTTGCCATAGGCGATCATCACCATGAAGGCTGTGGGCAGGGCGTACTCGCCCGCGGTGCTGGCGACGCTTTCGAGGTTCTTGTGCTCGCCGCGTTCGACCTCGTCGGCCAGGTCCTGCAGCACGTTGTGCACGCTGGCGACCAGCTCGCCCCAGATCTCGAACTCTTCCTCGCTCTGGGGCAGGAAGCGCCGCAGCGCGGGCTGGTCGAGCGGCAGCTTGAGGTACCACTGGCCCTCGTGCTCGACCAGGCTGAGCCCGACCACCGGCTTGCCCTGCCAGCTCAAGGCGACGATGTCGTCGGTAATGCGCATGGGCTGGAGCTTCTCGCCGTGGCGCTCGAGCCAGCCATAGGGGTCTGCCATGAGCTCACGCACGACGCTGTCGAGCCCCTGCCGCATGCGCCGCTCGTCGCGCATGGCCGCCGGCGCCCCGCGGGCCACCCCGCCCGAGGCGGTCAGCGCTCGCCCGATGATGCTGTTGATCTCCCCGGC
Source organism: Phycisphaerales bacterium (assembly GCA_040221175.1). NCBI lineage: Bacteria > Pseudomonadati > Planctomycetota > Phycisphaerae > Phycisphaerales > Phycisphaerales bacterium. The sequence continues at coordinate 367,010 of JAVJVK010000019.1, read as the reverse complement.
CTCGGCCGCCTCGTCGGCCTGCCTGCGGATCTTCTCGACCTCCTGGGGGAACTCGCTGGCCACCGCCTCGCCCAGCCGTTGCAGCGCGCCCATCGTGCGGCCAAGGCGATCGATGACGAGCTTCTCGCCGTCGCTCTCGGTCCAGACCAGCTCGCTCAGCCGCCGGGCGTTGCCATCCAGCACCATCTGGCGAGCCGAATCGACCAGGGCCTCGGGGCTTTCCTGGCTGTAGTCCTGCTCGCAGCCGGCCAGCAGCGTGAGAACCGCCAGCAGCAGGATCACGACGCCGAAGAAACGGTACTGGCTCATACCAATACCGTACGCCGCGACGGCCCGGATCGTTGCCAACCGAGTACCATACCTCATGGCACAGGCGACCCCCTCCGGCACGAACACGATCACCCTGACGGTCAACGGCGAGCCGCGCGAAGCCCCGCAGGGCGCCACCATCGCGGGCCTGCTCGACCAACTGGGCCTGGCCCGCACGGCCTGCGCCGTGGAGGTCAACCGCGAGCTGGCGCCCAGGGCGACCCACGAGAGCCACACGCTTGCCGAAGGGGACGAGGTGGAGATCGTGACGCTGGTGGGGGGCGGGTGAGGGGCCAGTGCATTCGAAGGATCTGCGAAGAGCCTGAATCGGGGCGGGCTTTGCCTACAGTGCCCCGATGTCCCAGACGACGGCCGCCAATCCGCTCGAGAGCCTGCCCCTCGACAGCGACCCGCGCTTCGTTCCAGCCCAGCGCTGCGAGGCCGGCGACGCCTCGCAGGTCGTCAGCCTCAACCCCGCCACGGGCCAGCCGCTGGCGGGCGTTCGCCTCGACGGCGCGGCCCAGCTCGAAGAATCCATCGAGCGTGCGAGGGCGGCGTTCCTGAGGTGGCGCATGGTGCCCGCCCCCGAGCGGGGCGAGGTCGTCCGCCGCATCGGCCACGCCCTGCGAGAGCACAAGGACGCCCTGGGCGCCCTGGTCTCCATGGAGGTCGGCAAGATCCGGAGCGAGGGCCTGGGCGAAGTCCAAGAGACCATCGACATCGCCGACTATGCCACGGGCCTGTCGCGCATGCTGGGTGGCCGAACCATGCCCAGCGAGCGTGCCGACCACCGGCTCTTCGAGCAATGGCAGCCGCTCGGGCCCATCGGCGTCATCACCGCCTTTAACTTCCCCAACGCCGTGTGGGGCTGGAACGCCATGATCGCGGCCGTCTGCGGGGACACGGTGATCTGGAAGCCAAGCCTCATGGCCCCCTTGACCGCGATGGCGACCAACGCCATCGCCGACAAGGTCGCGACGGAGTTGGGCCACGAGGGCGTGTTCAACCTGGTCATCGGCAGCGACGAGACCGTGGCCAAGCCCATGACCGCCGACGCCCGCCTGCCGCTCATCAGCGCCACGGGGTCGACCGAGATGGGCCGGAAGGTCGGCCAGGTCGTCGCCGCCCGGCTGGGCAAGTGCCTGCTCGAGCTTGGCGGCAACAACGCGGTCATCGTCGAGCCCGACGCCGACCTTGACCTGGCCGTCCCCGCGCTGCTCTTTGCCGCTGTTGGGACCGCGGGGCAGCGCTGCACCACCACGCGTCGGCTCATTGCCCACGAAGCAATCGTCGAACCCTTGCTCGAGAAGCTCGTCGACGCCTACGAACGCGCGCCGATCGGCGACCCGATGGACGACAAGACGTTGGTCGGTCCGTTGATCACCGAGCAGGCGGGCGAGGCCTTCGACGCGGCGATCGACGAGGCGAAGAGCCAGGGCGGCACGGTGCTCGTCGGCGGCGAACGTGCCGACGTCTCGCTGGGCGGCTGCTTCGTCAGGCCCACGATTATCCGGGCCCCCGCGAATAACCAACTCGCCGTCGCCCAGCGGGAGACCTTCGGGCCCATCCTCTACGTGTTCACGTATCGCGACCTGGACCACGCCATCGCCCTGCACAACTCGACCGCCCACGGCCTGAGCAGCGCCATCATGACCAGCAGCGTGCGATCCAGCGAACGGTTCCTCTCGCCGGCCGGCAGCGACTGCGGCATCGCCAACGTCAACATCGGCACGAGCGGTGCCGAGATCGGTGGCGCATTCGGCGGAGAGAAGGACACCGGCGGCGGACGCGAAGCCGGCAGCGACAGCTGGAAGGCCTACATGCGACGACAGACCTGCACGATCAACTACGGCGCTTCGCTGCGCCTGGCCCAGGGGGTGCGCTTTGGCTGATGGAACCACGCCCACCAACCAGCCCACCGAAGCCGCCCGCCTGGCCGCCACGCAGAGCGAGAGCGACGCGCTCGCACGCGCCGCCGTCGCCGACATCCAGCCGGGCATGGTCGTGGGCCTGGGCACCGGTCGCACCGCACGCCGCGCCATCGCCGCCCTGGCCGGGCGCATCATCGCCGAGCAGTTGGACATCACCTGCGTGTCCACGAGCGAGGCCAGCAGCGCGTATGCGCTGGAGCTTGGCGTCAAGGTCCGCGAGTTCGCCACCATCGAGCACGTCGACTACCTCTTCGACGGAGCCGACGAGGTCGACCCCCAGCTACGCATGCTCAAGGGCGCGGGCGGGGCCATGACCCGCGAACGCCTGGTCGCCACCGCCGCCGCACGACGCGTGTACCTGGTCGAAGAAGAGAAGCTCGTCGATCACCTGGGCGAGCGCACGCCGCTGGCCATCGCCGTGATGGCGTTCGGCCTGGCCTCGATCCGCGCCAACCTGCGCACCCTGGGCCTCTCGGGCGTCCTCCGCCGAAGCATGGACGGTACCCTCTACGTCACCGACAACGGCAACCTCATCCTCGACGTGCAGCTCCACGGAGGCAGCAGCAACGACGACGGGCACAACTACGAGCGACTGGCCGCCGCCCTGAACAACACGCCGGGCGTCATCGAGCACGGCCTGTTCCTGACCGAGGCCACCGAGGTCCTGGTCCGCCGCGACGACGGCAGCATCGAACGCCTGCTGCGTCCGCCGATGGCCGAATAGGCCTACTCCGAACCGATGATCCGATCGAGCCACTCGGCTGGGTGCATTGCTTTCAAATTGGCGCCGTCGTGCATCTGGTGTCGGCAGCTCGTGCCCGACGCGAGCACGGCCTGGCCAGCCTCGTGCGCCTCACGTGCGTTGGGCAGTGCGCCCAGTTCGCCGATCTTCATCGACAGGTCGTAGCGGTCCCTGGTAAATCCGAACGAGCCTGCCATGCCGCAGCAGGTGACGTCGGCCGTGTGGACGGTCGCAAAACGTTCGAGCAGGCTGGTCGCGTTGCCGATGCCACGCAGGGCCTTCTCGTGGCAATGGCCGTGCAGGTAGACTTCGGGGCTGCCCGTGATCTCCGGGCGCGTCGGATGCTCGTCCCATCGATCCTCGAGGAATGATTCGAGTGCGTGCGTCCGAGTGGCCAGCGCCTTGCGCTCGGCCAGCGGAATGGAGCTCTTGAGCTGCACCCAGTCGTCGGTGATCGCCGAGAGGCAGCTTGGCTCCAACACGATGATGGGCGCACTCGCGTCGATGCCCACCAGCGTCGCGTAGGTCGCGGTGATCGTGCGGACCGCATCGTCGAGCAGGCCGGTCGAGATCATCGAGCGTCCGCAGCAACCCACGTCAACCAGCACCGGGTTGTAGCCGAAGGCCCCGAGCACGCGACCCGCCGCGAGTCCGATCCCAGGCTCGTTGTACATCGTAAAGCAATCACCGAAGACGAGCACCGTCGGGCGGTCGTCGTGCCCGCCGAGCCCCGCACGCTTCCACTGTCCCGTAAGCGATCGCGCGAAGCGGGGCAGGCTCCGCCGCTCGTCCAGGTTCAGCAGCTTCCCGGCCGCCCACTTGGCGAGACTGGTCTGGTTCACCGCATTGGCAAGGCCAGGCGTCAGCGATCCCAGCCGATTCAACGTCCGTACGTGCCCGAACACCGCCGCCTGCAGCGTGGGCCTGCCCTTGCTGGCAAAGCGCTGGGCCGTGTACTCTGCCTTCAACCGTGCGATATCGACGTTGCTTGGGCACTCGCTCTTGCACGCCTTGCAGCTCAGGCAGAGATTGAGCGTCTCGATCGTGCCCGGGTCGTTCCATGGGTCGTTTTCGCCCGATGGCAGTTGTCCCGTGGTTGCCAGGCGCAAGGCATTGCCTCGGCCCCGGGTGCTGTGCCGTTCGTCCAAGGTTGCCATGTAGCTTGGGCACATGACGCCGCCGCTCTTCTTGCGGCAAACGCCCGCGCCGTTGCACATCTCGACCGCGCCGCGGAAACCATGCTGATCTTCATAGTCAAAGTACGTCGCAACGGGCGGGACGTCTACGTTCTGGCCGTTGGGGCGGATGCGCGTGTGCTGCGTGATCGTCTCGATGGCCGTGGGGGCGCCCACGATGTTGCCCGGGTTCAGCAACCCCTTCGGGTCGAACGCCGCCTTGACCTCTGCGAACGCCGCCATCAATTCCGGCCCGTAGAAACGCTCCAGCAATGGCCCGCGAACGCGCCCGTCGCCGTGCTCGCCGCTCATCACGCCGCCCAGTTCCTTCGCCAGGTCGGCGATCGCAACGGAGATCGAGTGCAGCTTCGCTTCGTCCTGCGGATCGCGTGGATCGAGCATGGGCCGCACGTGCAGCACGCCCACCGACGCGTGAGCATAGAACGATGCGAACGTGCCGTGCTCCTCGACGATGGCCCGGAACCGCCGAACGAACTCGCCCAGCCGCTCGACCGGCACGGCATTGTCCTCGACGAAGGTCACGGGCTTGCGATTGCTGACGATGCCGTGCACGAGCGGCTCGCCCGCCTTGCGCAATGCCCAGGCAGCGGCCATGGCCCGCGGATCCTCGATGCGCTCGATGCCGACGCTCGGATCGCTCTCGCTTGCGACTCGCCGGCCCTCATCGAGCCGCTCGCAGAGATCATCGATTGATTGGGCGAAGTACTCGACGTAGAGCACGCCCCGCAGCGTGCCGGTGTCGGGCATCGGCATCGCCTCGGCCGATGCGCGGTGCGTTCGGTTCGCAAGGGCCAGGTCGATGATGACGTCGTCGACCAATTCGACGGCCGATGGCTTGGTCTCCAGCAATGGCTGGACCGCCTCGATCGCAGCGTCGAGGTCATTGAACCCGAGCAGCAGCAGGCCCTTGGCCTTGGGCAGCCGGTGCAGCACCAGATCGGCGCTGAGCGTCATCGCCAGCGTGCCCTCGCTGCCGCAGAGCAGCTTGGCGAGGTTGACCACGTCCAGCGGATCCACGCCCTCGCGCTCGGCCCGCTCGATGTCAGCGAGCACCACATCGAGCGCGTAGCCAGCGTTTCGCCGCAGGGTCTTCGGATATCGATCGCGGATCAGATCGCGATGGTCTCTCACGACATCAATCACGCGTGAGCCGATGCGCCTGGCAACCGGGTCACGCGAGCCGGCCTCGAATCGCACGACCGTGCCGTCGGCCAGGCATGCCTCGATCGCCTCGACGTTCTCGACCATCCGCCCATACAGCACCGATCGCGAGCCCGCGGCGTTGTTGCCGATGCTGCCGCCCACGTTGGCCTGGCGGGCCGTGGACGGGTCCGGAGCGAAAAAGAGCCCCGTTTCAGCAATGGCCGTGTTCAAATCATCGATCGTGATGCCCGGCTCCACGGTGCATCGCCGGGCTTGCGCGTCCACCGTCTTGATCGCCGTCATCCGGGCGCTCGTGTCGATGACCAACGCCCGGTTGACGCACTGGCCTGCCAGGCTCGTGCCCCCGCCGCGGGGCAGCATGGGCAGGCCGTGGTCGCTGGCCACCCGGGCCGCTTTCACCACATCGGCTGCGTTCGCGGGGATGACCACGCCCAGGGGCTCGACCTGGTAGCTCGACGCGTCGGTCGCGTACAGCATCCGTTCGTGGTAGGCATGGCGGACCTCGCCCTCTATGGCGTTGTGTAGGTCGGCCAGGATGTTCGCTGGCAGGGCGCCGTTGGCGGAGGAGACTTGTGGCAGGCTGATGGAAGGCATCCGTACAGGGTATGGGTCACGGGCGTGTCACAAGCCTCGATTCACTGGACGGGAACCCCGCCACCGGTCGATCCAAGTGTGCCGGCGTCCGTACATGCCTGTAGCACACCCAAGGAGGATCTCCATAATGCCAGCCGCTCGCCGCGCCCCCACGTCGTGTCTCAGCCTCGCCCTCGTTGCCGGCCTTGCGCTTCCGGCTCTGGCCGTTCAAGACGAAGCCCAGGAACTACCCATCACCGCCGTCACCCTCTACCGCTCGGGCGTGGGCAGCTTCGAACGCGTGGGCCAGATCAACGGCGACGCGAACCTCTACCTCCGCGTCGACCAGGGCCAGCTCAACGACCTGCTCAAGAGCCTGGTCGTGCTCGACGGTGGCGGCGGCACGGTAGGGGCCATCAGCTACGGCTCGCGCGAGCCGATCGAGCGGCGGCTGGCCAGCTTCGGCGTGAACCTGGCCGACAACCCCTCCATGGCCGAGTTACTCAGCCGCCTCCGCGGGGCGCGGGTGAAGGTCGCCACCGCGGACAGCACCGCCACCGGCACGATCACCAGCGTCGAGACCGTGCAGCGGGCCGAGGGCGACAAGGCCGTGCAGACCTACGCCGTCACGATCTTCACCGGCGCGGGCATCAAGCGGATCGACCTGGACAACATCATCAACCTCGAATTCCTCGACGAGCAGCTTAAGAACGACATCGAGCGAGCCCTGGACATCCTCGCGCAGGAGCGCGACGAGAACATCCGCACGGTCGAGGTTTCGAGCACCGGTCAGGGCGAGCGTCAGATGCTCGTGAGCTATGTGCACGAGATGCCCGTGTGGAAGCCCGCCTACCGCCTCGTGCTCAACCAACGCAATGAGCCGATCCTCCAGGCCTGGGCCATCGTCGAGAACACGACCGAAGAGGACTGGCGGCGGATCGACCTCTCGCTCGTCGCCAGCCAGCCGGTGGGCTTCACGATGGACTTGCAGACGCCACTCTTCGTGCGGCGGCCCGACGTGCCGGTGCCCGGGGGCATGCTCGCCCAACCCAAGGTCTACTCGGGAGGGCAGTCGCCCTTCCAGGACGCCGGCGAGCCCGACGACAGGCGAATGCGCGCACTCTCACGACAGGCGCCGGCAGCAGAAACGGCTTCGCGGAGCGCCGGCAGTCGGATGCTGGAACTTTCGGATTCCGAAGCATTCTTCGCATCTGCCTCCAGCATGGCCGCTGCCGTCCAGGTGGGCGAGTCGGTCGTCCTGCGCATCGAGAATCCCATCAGCCTCGACCGCCAGCAGAGCGCGATGATTCCGGTGCTCACCGAGCAGGTCGAGGCACGCAAGATCAGCATCTACACGCCCAGCCAGGGCAACCAGCCCATGCTGGGCGTCGAGCTCACCAACACCACCAGCGCCCCGCTCATCAGCGGGCCCGTCGCGGTCTACGACGGCGCCTACGCCGGCGACGCCATGGTGGGCTTCGTGCCCATGAACGCCGAGCGCATGCTCGCCTATGCCGTCGACATGGAGCTCAAGGCCCAGCAAGCCCAGAGCTCCAGCAGTTCGCGTGCGACGTACCGCATCGTCAACGGCTACCTGCAATCGAGCCATGTTCGCACCATGACCAACACCTACACCCTGCGCAACGAGGCGGGCAAGGAACGCACTGTCGTCATCGAACACCAGCCAATGGGCGGCTGGGACCTGGTCGAGCCGACCAACGGCGCCAGGAGCGATGATGGCATGGTCCGCTTCGAGCGAACCGTCGACGCGGGCAAGGAACTGGAACTCAAGGTCGTCGAGCGGCGCACCGAGTCGAGCCGCTACGGCCTCATCGACGCCGACCTGCCCAACCTGATCGAGCAGATCAATCGTGGCGCCGAGGCGAGCGACGACGTGATTGCCGCGCTTCGTCAAGGCGCCAGCATGAATCGCAAGGTGGCCGACCTCGAGAGCCAGCTCGAGCGGATCAACCAGCAGATCCGGTCGATCCAAGAAGATCAGGGCCGGATTCGCCAGAACATGCAGGCCATCGACAAGACAACCGACCTGTACCGCCGCTACCTCGAGACCCTGACCAACCAGGAAGACCGGCTTGCCGAGCTGAGCACCCAGGCCGAGCAGACGCGCAATGCCATTGAGCAGGCCGAAGCCGATCGTCGCAAGTACTTCGAGGGCCTGAGCGTTCGGTAACGAGTCGCCATCGCCTATTCAGAAAAACCCCGGGTTCAGCCCGGGGTTTGCTAATTGCTGGACTCGGAGTGCGTCAGTTGCCTTCGTCGGGCTCTTGTTGCGCCGGCTCGGCGGGCGCCGTGCCTTGGACCACCTCGGCCCGTTTCTGGAGGCGACCGAAGTACGCCTGCAACGATTCCTGCCACTCGATGGGCACGACGTTGTCTTCGATGGCCTCGGCCACGCCGGTGCTGGCCGCCTGGACGGCGCTGCTGAATTGAGCGACCGATTCGCCCCGCACGAGTTCCCCGTAGACCAATCGCTCGGCCACGATCGGCCCGGCTCCCAGTTGGGTTGGCGTGCGCTGGGCCTGGCGTTCGACTTCGACCGGGGCGGACTCCTCGCCGTTGGCGAGTTGCGTGCCCACGCCCGCCATCGGGCCACTTCCTCGGCCGCCGCTGGGCTGCAACGAACTCATGCCGCCACTGAGTTGCTGCATCTGCTGCTGCGTCTGCGAGAGCATGGCCTGGGCGGCCATCTGCTCCATCTGCATCATCTCCATCTGGCTGAGCATGCCCGAAGACGCCTGTCCGGCATTGCCCTGGCCCGGCTGCATGGCGGCCTGGGCCATCTGGCCCATCTTGTTGCCCATGTTCTGGCAGGCCTGGCATGCCTGGGCCATCTGCTGGGCCTGCTGCATGAGTTGCTGCTGCTGGGCGGGCGTCAGGTTCTGCATCTGCTGCATGGCCTGCTGCATCATTTGCTGCATCTGCTGCGGGTTGCTGGCGTTCTGGGCCATCTGCTGTGCAAGCTGTTGGGCCTGTTGCTGATCCATGCCTGCCTGCTGGAGCGCTTGCTCTAGCGAACTCTGGTCCTTGGCGATTTGCTCGAGCTGGGCTTGCATGTTCTTGAGCTGCTCGGCTAACTGCTGCCGCGTGGCTTCGTCCAGCTCGCCGCTGTCGATCTGGCGCGAGAGCTCGTCGAGCTGCTGCTTGGCCGCCTGGAAGTCGCCCTTGGCGAGTTCACGGGCCAGTTCGGACGCAGGACCAGGCCCGGGCTGCTTCATGCGGCTGAGTTCGCGGCGCATGGCTTCGAGCTTCATGGCTGCCTCGCCGTTCTCGACCTCTTCCCGCAAGGCCTGCTCGGCCTGCGTCAGCTTGTCGAGCGCCGCCATACGCAGGGCCTGGGGCGTCTGCATCTCGGGATTCTGCTCGGGCTTGAATTGATCCACGGGCTGGCCGGTCTTCTCGGCCACCTTCTGGATGATCTCTTCGGCAACCTTGACCGCCACCTGGGCCTCTTCCATCTCCTGCTCGGCCTGGACCTGTTGTTCCTGCTTCTCGAGCCAGCCGAAGATGTCGGGGCTCGTCGCGGGGAGCACGAACCAGATGATCGCCACTGCCGCCGCGGCGATGGGCGGAGCCTTCCAGAACTGGCCCAGCGTAAGCGGAAGCGATGCACGAACATCGACGGCCGTCGCACGGCGATCGGCGTCGGTACGGACGGCGGCCGACCACGGATCGCTTTCTCGCTCGCAGAGCCACGCGGTGCTCAGGCTCTCGCGTAGGCCCGCGGCCTCGTCCACGGCGCGGGCGACGTCGACGCCCCGGGGCCGGGTGACCAGCGCCCACAGGGCGGCACCCGCGACGGCGGCGGTCGCTGCGATGGCGAGCGTCGCGGCAATGTCGAGCCCGATACCCGCCAGCCACAGGCCGATCTTGACGGCCAAGACCGCCAGGATGGCGACGAACGTCGTGATGGCCAACCTCTGGAGGAATAGACGCATGAACAGCCGCAACGAGGCCTTGCGGACGACTCGGTGAACGGCTTGCATGGTCGCTGCCTCCTTTGCCGGGGTGATTCAGAGCCCCAATTCACAGTCGGGCGGGTGGCGCCCTCCGATGCACTATTGTACGAAGAGCGGCCAGGTTCGTTGCATTCCGGTTCGGTTATGACACCTGGCGATCAGCATCGCATTGCAGGCCGGAAGGCAGGACGAATGCAAAAGGGGATTCCCCGCATGACTCTCGATCGCCTGGTGCTGGGCTTCTTCTCAAAGTCGTTCGCCCGCGACGCCATCGAGCGAGCACAGGGCGGCCCGCGTTGGCTGTGGTGGCTGCACCTGCTGGGAGCCTTGGCCTGGACGGTGTGCGTTTGCGGTCGGACGACGTACGTCGAGGTGGGTGGCGCGCTGCTCTGGCTCATGACCCTGGTGCGGCTGCCCTGGGTATGGCGGGCGGTGGTGATGGGCCTGGCGCACCCCCTGTTCCTGGCCATCGTTGTCTGGACCGCGTGGCGAGCCATCTCGCTGCTTTGGTCGCCCGACGTCGAAGCCGGCGTGGACCGCATCGACAAGATCAGATTCATCTGGAACATCCCATTCCTTCTGCCGCTCGCGCCGATGGTGGGCACGCTGGTAGTCGGGCTGGTGTGCGGGTTCTTCGTCTACAACCTGTCTCAACTCAGCCACGGCCTGAGCCGCGCAGGCATGGACTGGCTGCCCCAGTGGGATCGCATGCCCAACCGCAACGCGGGCTGGAATGAGCCGGTGGCGGGGGGGACCAACCTGTGCGCCGCGCTGGGCTTGCACCTGGCCGCCCTCTTGCACGGCCGGCGGGGATGGGCTGTTCTTGGGGGCGTCGGCACCGTCATCACGCTCGTGGCGCTCCTGGCCACGGGCACGCGCGGCGCCTGGATTGCCGCGGCCGGTCTCGTCGCGCTGGCCTGCATCGTGGGCGTCCGCAAGATTCCGTGGACGGCCCGTCGGGTCGCCGTCGCGTGCGTCGTCGGCTTGGTGCTCATTGGTGCTGGCGGTGTAGTTGGGTGGAAGGTCGCGGCGCCTCGCGCGACCGAAGCGTACCAGGAACTCGAACAGGTGTTCGAGCAACAGGACTTCTCGTCGTACACCGGCACACGACTCTTGCTCATGTGGTGGGCCGTCCAGGCCTTTTCCGACAGTCCCATCGGCGGCACGGGCGAGGGGGGCTATGAGACTTGGGTGCTGGAAAACCTCGCCCGACGCGGCATCGACCCGGCCGATCGCACGCACACCGGTCCGCATCCGCACAACACGCTTCTTCAGCCGCTGGCCAATACCGGCATCGTCGGCTTGATGCTCTACGTCATGGTGCTGCTGCTGATGACTCGCATCGCGTGGACTTGCCGCCTGCACGAGCATCCGTACGCCGCCGGCGTGCCGTGGGCGTTGTTGGGCCTGTTTGCCGCGTGCATGTTCGAGGTCATGCACATGAACACGCACGTGCTGGCGATGTGGATGTTGCTGATGGGCCTGGCGGTGGCCGGGTCAGTCGATTACGTCCTCCGGCATGATCGCGCGATCGGCCGGAACGTCGAACTCGATGGGTCGCCCCAGCAGTAGATCGGCCTGCCAAGGCTCGAGCCCGCCGCCGGGCCGCTTGAACGCGAAGTCTTCCATCGTGAGCACATGGCCTGCGGGCAAATCGCGGGCGGCCACGATGCTCCGCCGCGCAACCTGGCGAACATCGGCCTCGATGGGCAGCAGGAACTTGGTTGGTGGCCCGAGCCGCTCGTCGTTCGGGTCGGCCTGCCAATCGCCCTCGTGCGCTGCACGGCAGAGCCGCACGTACTCGGCGAACTGCTCGGGCTCGATGGAGGCGGCGTGGTCCGGCCCGGGCAGCTTTTGGTCGAGCGTCAGGTGCTTTTCGAGCACGCGAGCCCCGCGCGTCACCGCGAGCGCGCCCGTGTCGACGAGCGTGGTGTGATCGCTGTAGCCAACCGGTCCCGAGAATACGTCTGCGAGATCGGCCACCGCGGCAACCGATGCGTACTCGGGTGGCGTGGGATAGCTGCTGACGCACTGGAGCACCGCGAGTCGATCGCGCGCCGGCGCCAGCCAGCCGACTGCCCGTTGGACTTCGTCCCTCGAGGCGGCGCCGGTGCTGACGATCAGCGGCCGCCTCGTGTCCACCAGGGCTTCGAGCAAGGGGCGGTGCACGAGGTCGGGCGAGGCCGTCTTGTACGCATCGAGCGGCAACTCGTTGGCGATAGGCAGCAGCGGCAGATCGAAGACGGTGGCAATGGCGTGCATGCCCAGGTCGTGCGCCAAGTCGATCGCACGCCGGGCGACGTCCAGGGGTAATTCCAGCCGGCGCAGCATCTCGCGTGGATCCCGTTCGCCGGCCTCCTTCTGGTACTCGGCAAGCGTTGCCGCCCCGGCGAGCAGATCACCTGCAGTAAATAGCTGGAGCTTGATCGCTTCGGCGCCTGCCCGGTGCGCCGCTCGTACCAGGTCCGTGAGCGTGTCGGCCGAGCCATCGTGGTTCACGCCCAGTTCGGCAATCACGTAGGGCGGCTGATCGATGTCGATGGAGCGTTGACCGATACGCACGCTCAGCCCTCTCGCTCACCCGCGTCGGCAAGTGCTGCGGCGTGCGCCTTCTGGGTCATGCGCATGAGCGTCGAGAACGTGCCGCGACCCGTACGTTCGCGGCGCACGTATGTTCCGTCGGACCGAAGGTCCCACGCCTGGGCATGGTCTTCCAGGTTGGCCCGCATGACCTCGTGCAGCCGGTGCCTGGCCGCGTGGTCGTAGATGGGACACACCGCCTCAAGGCGGTTGTTGAGGTTGCGATACATCCAATCGGCGCTGCCGATGTACCAGCGGCCCTTGAGCGGATCACTGTGTCCGTTCGAAAAGTGGAAGATGCGTGAGTGCTCCAGGAATCGGCCGACGACCGACACCACGCGGATGTTCTCGCTCAGGCCGGGCACGCCCGGCTTCAGGCAGCAGAAGCCCCGGACGCACAGGTCGACCTGCACACCGGCCTGGCTGGCCTCGTACAGGCGCGCGGTCATCTTGCGGTCTTCCATGGAGTTGAGCTTGGCGAAGATGCGTGCCGGCCGGCCCGCCCGCGCATGCTCGATCTCGTCGTCGATCATCGCCTCGAAGGCCGGTCGCATCGTCGTGGGCGCCACGAGCAGGTGGTCGTAATCGCCCTTGAGCGAATACCCGGTCATGGCGTTGAACAGTTCGAGGACCTCGCCGGTAATGCGCGGATCGCAGGTGAGCAATGACAGGTCGCTATAGAGCTGCGCCGTTCGCGGGTGGTAGTTGCCCGTCCCCATGTGGGCGTAGGCGCGCAGGCCGTCCCGCTCGCGACGCACCACGAGCGAGCACTTGGCGTGGGTCTTGAGCCCGACGATGCCATAGGCCACGTGCACGCCCGCGTGCTCGAGCCGCCGCGCGAAGGACACGTTGCGGTGCTCGTCGAAGCGGGCGCGCAGCTCCACCATGCACGCCACCTGCTTGCCGTTCTCGGCCGCGCGCACGAGCGAACGCACGAAGGGCGAGTCGCGGCTGGTCCGGTAGATCGTCTGCTTGATGGCGACCACGTCGGGGTCGCGCGATGCCGCGCTCACGAAGGCCCGCACCGAATCGTCGAAGCTCTCGTAGGGATGGTGCGCGATGATGTCGCGCTCGCGGATGGCCTGGAAGATGTCGCCGCGCCCGCTGCGCACGTCCACGCCCAACAGCCTGGGCGGGGTCAGCGGCTTCCAGGGCTTGTCCTTCAGGTGCGGCAGGTCGAGGGCCGCCAGTTCCATCAGGTCGCCGTACTCCAGCGGCCCTCGGCGGACGTAGATGTCCCCGTCCTGCAATCCCAGGCTGGTGGCGAAGAAGCCCGACAGCTCCTCGTGGGGCTGCTCGGCCATCTCCATGCGCACGGGCCGGGCGAAGCGGCGGCGGCGGAGCTCTTCCTGCACGCTCTCGAGCAGGTCGCCGGCCTCGTCCTCGACCTCGACGCTGGCCGACCGCGTGACGCGGAAGGCGTTGATGGCCAGCACCGAGACGCCGGGAAAGAGCATGCCCAGGTTGGCGCGCATGACCTGCTCGAGGGGCGTGAACCGCAGCCGGCCCGCGGCGGCCAGCGCGGCGGCGGGCTCACCCTGGCCCATCGGATCGTCGCACCGCACCAGCCGCGTCACCCCGTCGGGAATCTTCAGCCGGCAGAAACGCCCCAGGCCGGGCTCGGCGTGGCCTGGCATGCCGCCGTCGCCGCTGAGCAGGATGCCCAGGTTCTCGCTCAGGTTGCTGATGAACGGGAAGCGGTGGCCGGGATCGATCGACAGCGGCGTCAAGATCGGGAAGACCTCTTCCTCGAACCAGCGATCGAGCCGGGCCCGCTCGGCGTCTTCGAGGTCGTCGTACCCCACGAGCGATACGCCCTCGGCCTCGAGCGCGGGCAGGATGGCCCGCTCCCAGCAGTCGGCCTGGCGGGCCTGGAGCGCCTGGACCTTCTCGCGCACGGCGTCGAGCTGCTGGCGGGGGGTCAGCCCGTCGGGCGAGGGGGCTTCGATGCCCGCGTCGACCTGGCGGCGGATGAGCCCGACGCGCTTCATGAAGAACTCGTCAAGATTGCTCGCGAAGATCCCCAGGAACTTCACGCGCTCCAGCAGCGGCGTCGCCTCGTCCTCCGAGAGCTCGAGCACGCGCTGGTTGAAGGCCAGCCACGAGAGGTCGCGGTTGAACAGCGCTTCGGGCCCCGGCTCGGGCACATCGGCCCCGGCGGCCCTGCCGTGGGCCTGCGGGCGGTCCATCGCCTGTGCATCGTGCTGGGTCATGCGTCCGTGGTCCCCACTGGTTCGGCCCCGCGTCAGTCTTCTCGGGGAAGAAGGTACGTCGCCACGCAGCGGGGGGCCTCGGTCACCGACACGCGGGCCACGCGGGCGCCCTCGGGCAGGATGCCCTTCAGGGCCCGGGCCAGCTCGACGGCCACCACCATGGCCACGTTCTCGGCGGTGGGCTCGAGCTTGCGGCCGCGGAAGGCCTCGCTGTGGTTCAGGTCGTCGTGGTTCCACGGGTCGGTGATGCCCCTGAGGGCCGACTCCACGGCGTGGAAGTCGCACAGCAGGCCTTCCCGATCCAAGGCTGGCCCGGCGATGGTGGCCCGGACGACCCAGTCGTGCCCGTGCACGGGCTCGCGGTCGCCGCGGATGAGGATGGCGTGCTGGGCGTTGAAGCTGGCCTCGGCGGTAATCTCGAACATGCGGGGAGAGGGTAGGGAGGGTGGCCGTCAGGGCCGGGCGGCAACGGCGGCCAGGGCGATGCGCAGGGCCCGGATGAGGGTGTGGTACTGCACGGCCCAGGCCAGGGCCATCACAAGGGCGACCGTCCATGCGATCGGCTCGAGCACCCACCAGGGCCCGGTGGGCGTGGCCCACTCGAACTGGACCGCGACGAGCACGGCGACGACGGCGACCCAGCCGGTGGCCGCCAGCCCGCGGCACCGATCGGCCAGGTCGCCCTCGAGCATCCGCCGGGCCAGCACGGACATCTCCGCGGCGATGGGCCCCGAGAGCGCAAGCGTCGGCAGGCAGGCGAGCATGGTCAGCACCAGCGGCAGGTTCGGTGCGGTCGGGCGATGGCCCTGCACCCGCAGGAACGCCTCGATGGCGAACCACAGCACGACCAGCACCGGCCCGAAGCGCCCGATCGCCCACGCGTACAGCCGCAGCACGAACCGCGGGACCCACCGCTCGGGCGCATCGCCGATGCGATCGGGATCGGCCGCGGTCAGCCCCAGCCAGCCCTGCCCGGTGCCCAGCAGCGCGAGCGAGACGCTCAGCATGAGCGGCAGCCTGGCCACCACGGCGTCGACGAACAGGTACACCGGCACGAACGCCAGCGACGTCCACGCCGCCCAGACGCCCCCGAGCGCATAGTCGGCCCCCCGGGCCAGCGTCCGCCGATGCTCTCTCGAACTGGCAAACAGGTGATCCCCGCTGATCGACCGCCCGATCGCCACCCCGCACTCGGGGCAGGCCCCGTCCTCGGGCAGGCCAACGAGGTCATAGCCGCAGCCGATGCAGGGCAGGCGGTCGGGGACGGTTGGGCCAGCGGTGCCGGTTGGCATTGGGCAGGGTAGAGGGGGGCAATCGGGGATCGGCATCCGGGATTCGGCAATCGGGATTCGGCAATCGGGACTCGGGGATCGGCATCCGGGAAGAGCGGACGCGAACGCACGTTCCTTCCTCCGGCGATTGCCGATTGCCGAGTCCCGATTGCCGTCCCCCCGCGCACGAGAAAGCGGGCCCATCGGCCCGCGTTGCAGTGGAGAGGGCGGTCGCAAAACCTTCCCCTCCTCCCAACCCTTCAACCTACCAGCCCTACGGCAACTTCTACCTCGCCGAGGAGGGCTTTGCCCGACGAGGCGAAACTACGAGGCCTCGCTCTCGCTGGACCCCTGGCGGATGATCTCCACCTGCGGCTGGGCCTGCTGGTTCACGCCCAGACGCACCGTGAAGTAGCCCGGGGCGCCGTCCTTGGTCGACGACTGCGCCGTGACGCGGTAGGTCACGTCGCCCGAGCCGCTGGGCACGGTGTCGTCGGTGAAGGACCGCTCCTTGGCGTTCTTGAAGAACACGAAGGGCTGCTGGGCCCCCAGGCTGCGCTCCACGCGGTAGGTCAGCGCCGTGACGCGTGGCGGGTTGGGGCACTTGAACTCGACCTTGAGCGCCCCGCTCTGGTCCAGGGCCACGGTGAACAGGACGGGCGTGCCGGGCGCCGGCCGCGGCGAGGGGTCGGCCGGGGCTGGGATCTGCGCATCCTCGTAGACGATGGCCGGCGTGTCGCTGGCCTTGGCGAAGGTGCGGATCTTGGTGACCTGCAGGGCCGCCATGTCGCGCATGAGCCCGGCCGCCTCGTTGAACGAGCCGATGGCGCCCGATGCGGCATCCTTGGCCTGGTCCCGCGCGGTCAGGCGGGTATTGGCCTCGGAAATCAGCGTCGACAGCTCGGCAAGCTCGAGCGGATCGAGCCCGATGGCGGCGGCGTTGGCGGTCCAGATGGGAAGGTGCGTGGCGCACCAGGCGACGGCGGCGTCGTTTTCTCGTGGGATGGTGCTCATGATTGTGCTCCTTGCGAACGGAGTGTCCGGACGGTGGCGACCAATACGAACCGGGCCGCCGACGGCGTGTGAACATCGCGCATCAACATGGCGAAGCTCCTGGAACTGGCGGCGACCCCCAAACGAGCGGGCGACCGCGTGAACGAAACTTCCCGGACCACGACGGCCGGGGTTATCCGGGTCATCGGGGCGATCCGGGGGCGACTCCAGCCCGAGTCCGGAAAATCGGCAACATTTCCGGGCCTGGCGCCGCCGTCGCGCGTGCTCGGCGCACGAAAACCGCCCTGGGAGGCCGCAGGGGCGGTTCTTGGGGCAAAAAGAAATTGCCGCGAAGTTTCGCTCAAGCCCCTTCGGGGTGCTGCAAAATCGTTCTGCAGCGCTGTAAAACGGTTTTGCAGCGCTGTAAATCGATTTTGCAGCGCGGTAAAACGGTTCTGCAGCGCTGCGAACCCATTCCGCAGCGCTGCAAAACGGCTCCGCAGCGCGGTGGATCCATTTTGCGGCGCGGTGGATCCGTCCTGCAGCGCGGTAGAACGCGTGCGCAGCGCTGCGAAACCGATCTGCGGCGCGGTGAAACCGGTTCGCAGCGCGGTAAACCGGCTCCACCGCGCTGCGCATCTGCTCGGCGTCGCGCCACCCGACCCGCTACAGCCTCCCCTGCGCCGCAGATCCGCTGGGCGTGCTCGTCGTCGAGGAATTCCTGGACGGTGATGAGCTTGATGAGCCGGCCGGAACGCTTGTAGAAGTTGGCGGCTTCCTGCGGGGCGTCAGGATGGCTGACTCCTCAATCGGGGCTCGGGCTCCGCACCTTGTCGTACTTGTTGTTGTGGACCTCACGGGCCTTGAAGTCGATCTTGACGTCGTGCAGGAACTTGGCGAAGTCGGGATTCTGCGTGCACAGCTTGTTCATGGTTTCCCAGTCCAATGCGGGGCGGCGTCGAGCGGGGAAGAGCACGCGCGAGGCATCCACGTCGTCAGGATCCAGTTCGATGATCCCGATTCCAAATGCCGAGGCCAGTCGATCCAACTCGGCCCGGAACTCGTCGTCGTCGAGGACATCCGCGGCAACCAGGTAGCCTTCATGGGCCCAGGACGAGTTGGAGACGGCCTGGAAGTACGCTTCGCGATAGTTGGACTTGTCCAGGTACCGCTTGAGCTCGAAGGAGTAGAGGCGCAGCGCGTTGTTGTCGGAGACCTCATTGAGCTCGATGACGTCGGTCTGCCAATCTTCGAGCGGAAGATAGAAGCCCACCATGTCGGGATGGACCCATTCGTTGTAACCGGCCTTCTTCGACTTTTCGTGGTAGATGGTCTTGGTATGGATCGCACGGCCACGGTTGAAGCTGGGGTTGGCGTAGGCGTAGTACGCAAGGAGCGGATGCAGGTCTCGCTCGACCATGGGCGCACTGGGCCTGCCGCTTGCCGTTGTGGTCTCGCTCGTTTCCACTCCCTGAATGACAGCAGTGTCCAGCTCGCGCTCGCGCTGCTTCAAAAAGAACCTCACCGGCCTCTTGCCCACTCCGATGAATCTGGACGTCGGGTTGTCTCGCACCTCCACATAGAGCTGGGAGGCAAGCGTGTCCCAAGGCGTCTTTCCCTTGCTGTTCAATTTCTCGGTCAGATGGGCATCGGTAGCCGCTTGCCAGATCTCCTGGTAGGTCATCGGCGTCTGGGCGGTTTGCAGTACATCGACGGCCAGATCAAGAAAGGTGTAGCTCACGGTTGATGCCCTTGGTGCTGGTCAACGGCGACTGTTACGACGCGGTCAGCCAGTGTATGGGCACGCGATGGCCGGAAGGAAAACCCCTCACCCCGGCCCTCTCCCGCGAGCGGGAGAGGGAGCAAGAGCAGATTCGCCTCTGCGTCTCTCCTTCTTCGTCGCTCCATCCCTCCGCCGCTTGCCCCATACCCTCCCGCGTGCCCAAGCGCGTCCTCCACGACCAGTACTTCAAGAAGGCCAAGGCCGAGGGCTATCTCGCGCGGTCGGCGTACAAGCTGCTGGAGATCCAGGAGCGGCGGGGGATCATCAAGCCGGGCATGGCCGTGCTCGACCTGGGCTGTGCGCCCGGGAGCTGGCTGCAGGTGGCCGCGGAGCTGGTGGGCGAGGAGGGGCTGGTCGCCGGGATCGACCTGAGCGATGTCCGCGAGCCGATGCCCCCGTGCGTCGTGACGATGCGCGGCGACTTCACGACGCTGGACGCGGCGACGCTGCTGGAGCCGGTCGTGGGTTGGCGCGGCCAAGAGGGCGGCGGTGAGGATGCAGACAAGCCCGCGCTGTACGACGTGGTCATCAGCGACATGGCCCCCAACACCAGCGGCGCGGGCGACCACTACAAGTCGGTGCGGCTGTGCGAGGCGATCCTCGAGCGGCTGCCCGACGTCTTGCGGCCCGGGGGCGGATTGGTCTATAAGGTCTTCGAGGGCGAGAGCTACCCCGACCTGGTCAAGCGCACGGGCGCGATGTTCTCGTGGTGCCGCGGGCTGAAGCCCAGGGCAACCAGGGAGGTCTCAACCGAGATGTTCGTGATGGCCACCGGCTACGAACCGGCGCTCGGGCGATTGCAGCGGCCCGAGGGCGTCGCGCCGCCGCCGCCCAAGCCGGGCAAGGGCTGGGGAGGTGGGGGCGCTTGACCTTTCTCGCGCCCGTTGCTGCATTGATCGCCGCGGCGCTGACGGTGCCGCCCGTGATCGCGTTCTACCTGCTCAAGCTGCGGCGCCGGCCGGTGCGCGTCGGCAGCGTGCTGTTCTGGGAGCGCGCGGTACGAGACGCCCAGGGCAACGCGCCGTGGCGGATGGTGCGCCCGCAGACGCAATTGCTCCTCCAGTTGCTCGCGCTCGCGCTGCTGCTGCTGGCCTTCGCGCGGCCCGTGATACCCAGCACGCTGGGCGGCCGGGTCATGCTCGTGCTCGACCGCTCGGCCTCCATGAACGCCACCGATGGCGCGGAGGGCGCGACGCGGTTCGAGCAAGCGCGGACGCGGCTGCGCACGCTCGCGCGCGAGCTGGCGACCGGGCGCGATGCCCGGGTCATGGTCGTCGCGCTCGGCGCCGAGGCCGTGCCGCTGACGCCGTGGACCGGCGACCGGGCCGTGCTGCTGGGGGCCATCGACGCCGTCGAGCCGACCGATGAGGAGGCTTCGGGCGAGGCGCTGGCCGAGCTGGTCCGCCTGGCGAGCGCTCGAGAGGGCGAGGGCGAGGCGGCGGGCGAAGACGAGCCGCGCGTCCTGACCCTCGTGCTCGTATCCGACGGCGCGGTGCCGCCGCCGGCCGACCCGCTGCCCGCCAACGTGCGCGTGCGCCTGGAGTCCGTCGGCGGTGCGGGCGAGGGCGGCAACGCCGGGATCGTCGCCCTCGCGGCCCAGCGGCAGTACGAGGACCCCGCGACCGTCCGCGTCTTCGCCCGCGTGCTGGCGATGGGCCCGATGCGGCGCGAGTTGCCCGTGCGCCTGGCGCTCGACGGCGAGGTCGTCGCCGAGGCGGTCGCTCGCCTGGAGCCCGGGGGCGACGAGGATGGCCCGACCGAGGCCAGCGTGAGCCTCTCGGCCGTCGCGCCGGGCGCGGGCGTCCTGAGCGTGCTGCTGCCCGGCCAGGACCTGCTCGCCGCCGACGACGTGGCCTCGCTCTGGCTGCGCACCGCCGGCCGGCCGCGCGTAATGCAGGTCATTCCCGAGACCGAGCTGGTCGACCCCGACCGGCCCGGGCCGGTGCTGCTCATCGCCGCCGTGCTCGAAGCCATGGAGCTGGGCGACATCCGCATCGTCCGGCTGAGCCGATACGAGCAACTGGCGGCGGCGGGCGACCTGCCGTTCGACGCCCTCGTGTTCGACCGCGTGTCGCCGCGCACGCCGCCGCCGGCCCCGAGCCTGCACTTCGGACCGCCGCCCCCGCTGGAGCGCCGCGACACGCCAGGGCTTGCGGTGATCGATGCGGAGCAGGCCGAGGGCACCCGCGTGGTCTCCTGGCGGCGCACGCACCCGGTCATGCGCGACCTGGCGCTCGACCAACTCGCCGTCGCCGAGCCATTGATCGATGGCGGCCTGCCCGAGGGCGTGCGCCACACGGTGCTGGCCAGCGGCTCGCGCGGGCCCTTGATCGTCGCCTTCGAGGCCGAGCGGCACCGGCGGATCTGGGTTGGCTTCGAGCCGGCCAGCAGCAACTGGCCCAAGCTGGTGAGCTTCCCGCTGTTCGTCGCCGAGGCGATTGATTACCTTTCGATGCGCGGCTCGCGCGATGCGGCCGACGGCGTGCGCGCGGGCGAGGTGGCGCCGCTCCGGCTCGCCCAGCCGCGCGCGCAGGTGCGTCTGCGTGGCGCGGGCAGCGAGATCGACCTTCGCCTGTCGGCCCCCAGTTCGGCGCCTTCGGTCGGACCGTTCGAGCGCGCGGGCGTCTACCTGCTCGAGCAGCCCATCGCCGGCGACCAGCGAGCCGTGGCCGTGAACGTCATGAGCGTGACGGAAAGCCGGCTGGCGGCGGCCGAGCAACTCGATGGGGCGTGGGGCGGGCTGCGCGCGGAACAGGCCGATGGCGGTGCGCGCGGCGGCGAGCGGGAGCTGTGGCACTGGTTCGTGCTGGCCGGCCTGCTGGTGCTGAGCATGGAGTGGCTGCTGTCCTGGCGCGGTCTGTCGCGGTAGCAGGCTCCAGATTCGCCAGATTTACAATCGAGGGGGGCCAGTGCTCGCTGGTTGGTCCGGAAACGGTCATGTGCGCGCGAATTGGGTGCTGGAACCTTCCGCCATCGGTTCTAATGATGTCCTACCCGGGGCGATGGGCCGGCATTGCCATCGGACCCGGTGGCGTAGACGAGAGAGCCTGAGAGACACCAGACGGGAGAGATCCGATGAAGAATGCGCTGACAACGGCGGCGATGCTGTGCGCCGTGGCCGGAACGGTCTGCACCGCGAGCGCCCAGGACATCATGTGGGACAACGCTGCGGGCGGACTGTGGGGCGATGACTTCAACTGGAATCCGGTCGAGGTTCCCAGTGCGCCGCCCGAGGCGGCCATCATTGCTCTGCCGGGAACCTACGACGTGCTCATCCGCAGCGTGTCGCCCAATCTTGCGGGCCTCTCGATCATCAACCCCAACGCCTTCGTCGGCCTGGGCACCGGTCGAGACCTGACTATCACCGGTCCGATGGCCACCATCGACGGGATGCTGGTCATTAACGACCAGGGCAGCACCTCGGCCGCCCGATTCATCATGAACGACCCGATGGGCATGCTCGTCGGCACCGGCGAGATCGTGCTGAACGACACTTCAACGACGGCCATCGGCCGGGCGCAGATGATCGATCTCATCGGCGGCCGCCTCACCACCATCGGCCCCGACCTGACGGTGCGCGGCTCGGGTCTGGTCTCCTCGAACCTGATCAACAATGGCGTGATCCGCGCCGACGCCGCCGGGCGGCGGTTGAACATCCAGAGCGGCTCCAAGACCAACAACGGTCGCTTCGAAGCCACCGACGGTGGCGTCATGCGCATCGCGATCCCCGTCGTCCAGGGACCAACCGGCACCGTCGTATCTGACGGGGGTGTTGTCACGCTGGTCAGCACCATCGAGGGCGGCGAGATCGACAGCCGCAACGGACTGTTCGAGGTCGCCGGCGGGAGCGGCGTCCTCAATAGCGTCGACCGCGTGCAGGGCGACGTCGAGATCGAGAATGGCCGCGACCTGCAAGTCCGCGATGGCTTGACGCTCGACGGAACCATCCTCATCAACCGCGAGGGCTCCACCAGTGGCAGCCGGCTGCTGTTCTCCACGAGCGGAACAATCGACGGCGATGCCGAGATCGTGCTGAACGATTCCTCGACGACCGCGGCCGGACGGGCCCAGGTCATCGACCTGGTGGGCGGGCTGGAGACCACGCTGGCCAGCACCGTGCTCATGCGGGGCTCTGGCCAGATCAATGCCAACCTCATCAACAACGGCACCATCCGCGCCGACGTCGACGGGCTCCTGCTCAACATCATCGGCAGCGGCAAGACGAATAACGGCACCATCGAAGTCGACAACAACGGTATCCTACGGTTTGGCACGACGATGATGCAGGGCTCCGGCGGCCTGATCCTCGTCACCGATGGCACGGCTCGCCTCAACAGCACGATCACGGGCGGGCGTATCGACAGCCGCGGCGGCCTGTTCGAGGTAGCCGTCGGCAGCGGCACGCTGGATAACGTCGACCTGGTGACCGGCGACGTGGAGATCGAGAATGGTCGTGACTTACAAGTCCGCGGTGGGCTTACCCTTGACGGCACGATCACCATCAACCGGGATGGCTCGACGAGTGCCAGCCGTCTGCTGATGGCCACCGATGGCGCCATCGACGGCGACGCGACCATCGTGCTCAACGACACCTCGACGACCGGCATCGGCCGGGCCCAATTCATTGACCTCGTCGGCGGGCTGACGACGACGCTGGCCGACACGGTGCTGATTCGCGGGTCGGGGCAGGTTAATAGTTCGCTGGTGAACAACGGGGTCATCAGAGCCGACGCCGAGGGCCGTGACCTGCGTCTGCTCGGCTCGGCCAAGACCAACAACAACCGCTTCGAAGCCACCGGCGGGGGCGAGTTGCTGCTCGAAACCGTCACGAACCAGGGGCCCACCGGCCAGATCGTCGCCGACGGCGGCACCGTGACCCTGCGCAGCACCATCGCCGGCGGGCAGATCGATGCTCGGACGGGCACGTTCGAGATCGCAACCGGTAGCGGCACGTTCGACAACGTCGACCGTATCCAGGGCGAAGTCGAGATCGAGAACGGACGCGATCTCAATCTCCGTGGCGACATGACGCTCGACGGAACGATCATCATCAACCGGGATGGCGGCTCCAGCGGCACGCGGATGCTCGCGGCCACCGACATGACCATTGATGGTACTGGCGAGATCTTCCTCAATGACTCGCTGACCACCGGCACCGCCGCCCGGGCTCAGTTCATCCATCTCGTCGGCGGGCTCACCGTGGTCCTTGGCCCGGACCTCTCGCTGACCGGAAACGGCCGGACGAATGGCACCATGGTCGTGCAGGGACGCATCGCCCCGGGCAAGGCCGGCACGGCCTTTGGCGAAACCGGCATCATCGACGCTTCCGTCGAGCTGGCAATGGAGGACTCCACCATCGTCGAGATCCAACTCGGCGGTCGCGACGCCGACGAATTCGACCGCATTGATGGCAACGCGGCCATCACCGTCGACGGCACGCTGGAAGCATCGCTGGTCGACGGCTTCACGCCCGACGTGTGCGAGAACTTCACGATCATCGAGGGATCGTCGGTCACCGGCGAGTTCGACACCCTCGTGCCGCCGCTTGCGGGCGGCAACCAGAAATGGCGGCTGTTCTACACCGGCAACAGCGTGGAGCTGCGCAATACCTGCCTGCCGGACATCGACGGCGATTGCTCGCTGACGCTCTTTGACTTCCTGGCGTTCCAGAACCTCTTCGATGCCGGCAGCCCGGAGGCCGACTTTGATGGCGACGGCTCGCTGACGATCTTCGACTTCCTGGCATTCCAGAACGCATTCAGCGTCGGCTGCTAGGCATATTGGCCGGCCATCACGCCGGCGGTCCATCCGAGTTCTTCGTCGAGCGGCCTGGGTTGGAAGCCCAGGTCGTTTCGCGCGCGTGCGATCGCGAGCGAGACGTCCCTTGCGCGCGGCGCCGGCATCGGCACGTCGGCCTGGACGCCGGGCTTCATGAGCAAGGCGTCGAAGCCCAACGGCCCCGCGGCATGCGCGGCAAAGCGGAGGCCCAGGTCGTACCGATCGACGCGCTCGTCGCCGGCGACGTGGTAGATCTGGCCCGGCGCCCCGCGATCCAGGCACGCCAGCAGGCCGAGGGCCGCATCGCGGGCGCTCAGTGGCGTTCGCCATTCATCGGTAAAGAGCACCAACTCGCGGCCTGACCGCAGGTGCTCGGTCCAGGCCGACAGGAAGCAGCCCTTGCCATCGCTGGTGGCGGGCGGGCCAAAGAGCAGCGGCAGGCGTGCGATCACCGCGTGCGAGCCGGCCTCGCGGAGTGCGTGCTCCATCTCGAGCTTGCTGCGCGCGTAGGCGTTGAGGGGCCCGGTTTCGTCTCCCTCGGCGTACATGCCCCCGGGCCGCTCGCCGTCGAAGACCAGGTCCGTCGAGCAGACGACCATCGGCACGTCGCGGCAGGCCTCGGCCAGCGATACGGTCGCCGTCACGTTGTCGCGGTGCGCCGCCTGCGGATCCCGTTCGCACTCGGCCGTGCGCGCATTGGCGGCGCAGTGGATGACCGCATCGGGCGCCATGCGCTCGACGGCGTCCCGAACAGCGCCCTCGGCCGACAGGTCGGCTTGCACGCTCTCGAAGGGGGTCGGCGTCGCCCGCGTTATGCCGACGACGCGCCAGCCTCGTTCGGTGGCCACCTGCGCGACGTAGGCGCCGAGGAAGCCGGCGATGCCCGTGACCAGCAGGCGTGGCCGCTCGTCCTGCGGGCGTGGGTTGGCAAGGGGCTGGGCCATGCACGGGCATCCTTGTCGCAATCGGGAATGCGTCGAACCATCGCCGGACGCGTCGAAACGCGACGCGGGCGCCCGCTGGTTTCAGGCGGCCTTCGCCGAGGGGCGTTCTTCCCGCGGCCCGCGCCACAGGAACACCACGAGCACCGCCACGCCGATGATGAGCCACAGGTCGGCCAGGTTGCTGACGTAGGGCCAGATCTCCCGGCCGCTCCACGGCGTTTCGATCCCGAAGGGGTAGTTGACGCCGGGCAACGGGTGCAGGAAGTCTCGCACGCATGCGAAGCGAACGCGGTCGTAGAGGTTGCCCAGCCCGCCGGCGATCACCAGGCCGATGGCCGCGTGGGCCCACCGGTCGCGCGGGCCGGTCCAGCGCACGAACATCCACAGGGCGAAGGCGATCGCCAGCGTCGTGGCGACGATGAAGAAGACGCGCTTGCCCGCGCCGATGCCGAAGACGGCGCCGGGGTTGAGCACCAGCTTGAACTCCAGCACGTGGGGCACGAGCACGGTCGGTTCGTGCCTGGGCAGGAGCGCCTGCAACTCGGTGGCCTCGATGACCGCGCGGCGATCGATGCCCACGGGCGCATCGGCCAGCGTGTTGAAGGCGATGGTCTTGCTGGCCAGGTCGATCGCCGTGCCCAGCACGACGACCACGAGCAGCAGCACCCAGGCGCGGCGGCCGGGCGGCGTCCTGGTCTTGGCCTGGGTCGTGGATGCGTTGGCCACGGGCTAGCGCTTGCCCTCGAGCTGGCGGGCGGCGTCGATCGAGTAGCGGGCCCAGGGCAGTTCCTGGAGCCGTTCCTTGCGGATGGGCTTGCCCGTGGCCACGCACAGGCCGAACACGCCGTCGGCGATGCGCTTGAGGGCCGCGTCGATCTCCTTGATGAGGTTGCGCTCGGCGGCGGCCAGGTCCAGCGAGAGGGTCTGGTCGGCCGCGTCGCTGCCGGCGTCGGCCATGTGCTGTGGGGTGTGGCTCAGGTTGCCCGAGCCTCCGCTGGTCAGCGCGCCGCCCTCCAGCCCGGTCACTTCGCTGAGCACCTCGTTGCGCTTCTGCAGCAGCACCTGGCGGAACTTCTCGAGCTCGCGCTTGTTGAACGGGCTCTTGGTGGGGTACTTCTCGGCCTGGGCGGCCTCTTCGGCGGCCACGCGCTCCGACGAGGCGATCAGGGGCTTGCGCGCCGGGCCGCCCGGGCTGAGCAGGCCGCCGATGCCCTCGGGCATGACCGCCGCGGGCGGCTTGGGCCGCTTGGGACGGCTCGGGCGCGCGGGCTTGTTGTCCGAGCCGCTGGTGTTGCCGCCCGACGTTGCCGGTGGCGGTGGCGGCGCGGGCGGGGCCGCGGGGGTCTCGGCCTGCTTAGCCGCCGGCGTCTTGGCGGGCGCCTTCTTGGAGCCGGCCTTCTTGGTGGTGTTCTTCTTCGTGGGCGCCTTCTTGGTGGTCTTGCCCGCGGCGGGCTTCTTTGCCGAGGTCTTCTTCCCGCCGGGCTTCTTGGTGGTCGTCTTCTTCGCGGAGGACTTCCGGGTCGTCTTCGCCGCGGGGGCCTTCTTCTGCGTCGCCGCGGGCTTCTTCTTCGTGCCCGTGGCGGCCTTCTTCGACGCGGCGCCGCCCGTTTTCTTGGTAGTCCTGGCGGCGGTCTTCTTGCCCGCGCCGGCGGCCTTCTTCGCGGGGGCCTTCTTCGAGGCGGTCTTCTTCTTCGAAGCGCCCTTGCCCGCGGCGGAAGCGCCGCCCTTGGCCTTCGAGGCTCCGGACGTCCTGGCGGTGCTGGTCTTCTTCTTGGCCACGGCGGCTCCGGCTGCGCCGGAGGTTGGCCCGAGACGTCGGCCACGCGGCCACCCCCGGCCGAAGGACGCCAACAGTAGGGCGGGAGACATGGGCCGTCAAAATGGGCGAACGAGGGAATGCCCGGTGGCTCAGGCGGGCGCCCCGGCGTCCCCGCCCGAGGGCTCGGCCCCGGCGGCCACCGGTTCGGGCTCGGCGACGTCGAAGCTGCCCAGGCGGCGGTAGCGCTGGTAGCGGGCCTCGAGCAGTTCCTCGGTGTTCATTTCCGCCAGCGTTTCGAGCTGGGCGATGATCCATCGCTCGAGGTTCTGCGCGGCCTGGGCCTTGTCCCGGTGGGCCCCGCCGGCCGGCTCGTCGATGACGGCGTCGACCACGCCCAGCTCCAGGTTGTCCCGGGCGGTCAGCTTGAGGGCACGGGCCGCCTGGCTGTTGGTGCGCTCGTTGGCCTGCTTCCAGAGGATGGCCGCGCAGCCCTCGGGGCTGATGACCGAGTACCACGCGTGCTGGAGCATGGCCACGCGGTCGCCCACGGCGATCCCCAGCGCCCCGCCCGAGCCGCCCTCGCCGATGACCACGCTCACGATCGGCACGGGCAGGGCGCTCATTTCCTTGAGGTTCACCGCGATGGCCTCGGCCTGGCCCCGCTGCTCGGCCTCCAATCCGGGGAACGCCCCGGGCGTATCGACCAGCGTGACGATGGGCACGCCGAACTTGGCGGCCAGCTTCATCTTCATGAGGGCCTTGCGGTAGCCCTCGGGGTGCGGGCAGCCGAAGTGGCAGCGCAGCTTCTCCTGCGTGTCCCGCCCCTTGTGGTGCGCCACGACCATGCACTTGAAGTCGCCGATGCGGCCGAAGCCGGTGACGATGGCCGGGTCCTCGCCGCTGCGCCTGTCCCCATACAGCTCGGTGAAGTCGCGGCACATGGCCTCGATGTAGTCCCGGCCCTGCGGCCGGTTTGGGTGCCGCGCAACCCGGACCGTGTTCCAGGGGCTCAGCTGCTTGTACAGCTCGTCCATGGTCTGGCTGTGGCGGGCCAGCCTGTCCGCCAGGGCGTGCTCGGCCTCGGCCAGCTCTGCCGGGTGTGCCCCCGAGGCGGCGCCGTCCTCGCTCGTCAGAGCGTCGACGCGGCGCTTGAGCTGGGCGATCTCCTCGTCCAGGGCCCGCAGGGGCTGCTCGAAGTCCAGGGTGTAGTACGTGGCCATGAATCCTCCAGCATCCGCGGGCCGATTCTAGTGGCCGGCCGTACCGTGTGCCATGCCCAACGACACCAATCACGTCGCGGTCTGCCCGCTGCTGGTCATCGGCGGCGGGTCCATGGCCAGCGCGATTCTTTCGGGCGCGGCCGGGGCCGATCTGCTCGATGGCCCCTGCGTGGTCGCCGAGCCCGACGCCCAGACCCGCAAGGCCATCGGCGCGCTCTCGCCCTCGATCCACGCGGTCGAATCCATCGCCGACGCCTTCGACGCGTTGCCCTACGAGGACGCGACCGTCCTCCTGGGCGTCAAGCCCCAGATGCTCGCGACCGTCGCCCGGGAGATCGAAGCGTCCCTCGGCGGGGCGATGCTGGAGAACCGGTGCGCCATCAGCATCCTCGCCGGCGTGCCGATCGCGACGCTCAAGGACACGCTCAAGGCCCGCATCGTCCGCGTCATGCCCAACCTTCCCATCTCCGTCGGCCTGGGCGCCACGGCCATGAGCGCCGGGCCGGAGGCGACGGGCGAGGACGTCGATCGTGCCCGCCGCCTCTTCGCCGCGGCCAGCGTCGTCTATGACCTTCCCGAGTCGGCCATCGACGCCTTCACCGCCGCGGCGGGCAGCGGGCCCGCGTACGCGTTCCTGCTCGCCGAGGCGATGGCGGCGGGGGCCCTGGAAGCCGGCGGGGACCATGGCCTGAACGAAGAGACCACCCGCGCCATCATCGCGCACACGTTGAAGGGCGCCGCCGAGATGCTGGCCCGGCCGTGCAACGGCGAACTGGCCGACCCCGCCGCCCTGCGTGCGGCGGTGACGAGCAAGGGCGGCACGACGGCCGCCGCGCTGGACGTGCTCGAGTCCCGGGGCGTGAAGGACGCCGTGCGCGAGGCGGTGCTGGCGGCGGCGAAAAGGGCGGGGGAGCTTGGGGCGTAGGTGGTGCGAACTGCGGGCACCAAGAGCTTCCCACGGGCGTACAACTGTTGTATGCGCACACGCACGATGCCGAGCCCTGCCTTCCTTGTTCTGGCTACCCTGGCGTCCCTGATCCTGCTGCCCGCCTGCGGCGAAGCTCCCGAGCCCAGGAACCCGGGGCCGGCCCCCGAGGTCAAGACCGCCCCCCTCCAGCCGCGCACCGAGCTCGCGGCGGTGGAGGCCTTCAACGCCTATCGCCTCAACGCGTCGGTTGGCAACGGGCGGATCGCCCTCGATCACGTGCACCCGAGCTACTTCGATGCCGTCCAGCGCCACATCGACCTGGCCCTGGACGCCGAGCGCGACGAGGTATCGGCCCTGTCCTTCGCCGACCGATACGCCGTCTTCGCGATGCGCGTGCGGGTAGAGCCACAGACACTGCGAACGATCACCTCCAGGGCCTTCGCCGAACTCGCCATCGACGAGGGCTGGATCGAGACCGAGATCATGGCCGCCGCGATGGTCGAGTCGGTCGCGTTGCTGCCCGAGGGCTCCCGCCAGCCTGACAGGGCCGAGATCACCGTGAGCCTGGGCGGACGCACGAACCCGAGCACGTTCCCCATGGTCTACCAGGATGGCGCGTGGCTCGTGGACCTGGCCACGATGATGGACCGCGGCGCGGCTTCGGCCGAGACGATGGCCGAGATGATGGGCGAGGACGCCGACGAGATGATGGCGGTAGCGCTCTCGGCCAGGGCCGGGAAGACCGAGATCGTGGACGTGTACGCGCCCATCGGGCGGGAGTGAAGAAGATGCCCCGTGCCCCGATGTCCGGTCGCTGCAAGCTGCTGTTGCTGCTCGCGATCGTCCAGATGCTCGTGGCGGGCGCGCTCTATCTCGACCACCTCGGCACGGCGATCAAGGGCGTCGAGTACCGCACGTATCAGGCTTCCGAGACGATCGCTGGATCGCTTCGCGCTGCGGGCGTCGATGTTCCCTCGCTCGACAGCGGCGGGGGCTCGGCGGCCTTCGAGGCGATCGCTCGGCCCGTCCGATCGCGGTTGCACGAGGCCGAGGATCGCGTCGGGCTCGCGACGCTGCTGTTCCTTATGTTCGCCGGGCTTTTTCTCCTGCTCGCACTCCTCCCCGATCGCTGGCTCGAACGCCGGCGCTCGGGCGACCAGAACAATCCGCCCCAAGACTGACGCTCACGCCGCGCGCAAGGGCGCTTCGGATCGCACGCTTCCCACCCGCGTCGCCACGCCTTCCAGGTGCAGCACCGCGTGCCCGCGCGTGGGGTTGCCGATCAAGAAGTCCGCCAGGGCGCGTCGGCTTGTCGCGCCGGCCATCGGACCCGAGACCACCTCGATCTTGTACGCCGCGTAGCGGCCGGCGCGCTTGGGGTTGCGGTCGATGTAGGTGGCCCCGCGGGCCATGGCGATGGGCTCGTAGCTGCCGTGCCGCCCGATGCGGCGGCGGATCATGACGCGCACGCCCGGATCGCGCCCGAGCCCGGCGCAGCGCATGTCCAGGCGCACGCGGCCATCGGGAAGCACGCGCGCATGGCTGATCGCCGGACGGACCACCCGCCCGCCGCGCGAGGGACGCGCCATGAGCTGCGGGTCCGCCCCGGTGCACACGAGTTCCTCGTCGCACGCGGCGATGTTCTCTTCCCGGGCGATGGCCTTGCGCGCAATCCCGCGGCCCAGGGCCTCGACGGCCACGCGCAGGTCTTCCATCGCCGAGCGCAGGCGCCGGCGCCCGGCGGCCTTGCGCGTGCGAGCGCGCTCCAGGTCTTCCAGGGCCGTGCTGGCTTCTTCGATGGCCCCGGCCAGGGCTTCGAGCCCGCCCGGCTCGATGTCCAGCTTCGATCGGTGGCGCGTCCAGGTGGCCAGGCGGTCCCGGGCGATGGCGATGCGGCGGTGGTCGATGGTCGGTTCGGCGGTCATGGCGGATATCCCGATGTGCGGCCCCCGGCGGTTGTCCGGGTGGGCCCAGGTCGCGTCTTGCGGCCCCACGGCGGGGCCCTTGCCGTGGGTATCGGACGGGTTTGGGACCGACTTTCGTCGTTCTGGGACGCTGGAGGAAGGTTTCTTGAACGCACGGGCCGCGGCGGGTGCGGAAGGGGCGGGCGTGGGGATCGCGGCCCGATTCGCCCCGACGGGCGATAGCATCTCGGCCGCCGGCGGTGGCAGCCGCACGAAGGGAGCCCCATGACCCCCCGCCGACTCTTCCTGCTCCTCCTGGCGCTGTTCCAGCTCGCCCTGGCAAGCGTCCTGTGGGGCGCTTCGGCCCCCATCCCCGAACCCGAACAACGCAAGCGGGCGTTGCTGACCACCGAAGCGATCCTGGATGGCCTGGAGGCCCAGGGCGTCGAGGTGAAGGACCTGGACCCGGAGGCGGGGGCGGCCCTCGTGGGCGCCATCTTCGGGCCGGTGCGAGAAGACATCCAGGAGCTCGCCCCACGCGATCGCCGCCCGGCCCGCTTCATGGCGATCCTGGGTGCGGTCTTCCTCGTCCTGGCGGTCTTCCCCGCTCGCCCCTTCGGACACCGGCGCGATGCCGACGCGAGCTTTCCCACCGAGCCGTGACCCGATCGCGGCGTGTTCGAGAACATCCAGGGAGCCGACCCCATGAACGGCCACCGCAGGTTCCTCATCACCCTCGGACTCGTGCAGCTCGCCTTCGCGTGCGGATACGTGGGCTTCGAACCCGCGCGGAGCGTCGCCCTCGAAGGGCGCGCCGCATCCGGCGCCGCGTACGAGATCCTCGAAGAACTCGAACGCCGCGGCGCGCTCCGCGAGCCGGCCGACTTCGACGAGCAGATCGAGCGGGAAGGCATGGTCATCCAGTCCGTGCGCGAACGCCTCGAACGCTCGCGCGGCAGCCGGCGCTTCCTGACGGGAATGATCGCGGCCTTCGGCGTCCTCTCACTCGTCGTCGGCTGCATCCCCGATCGTCGGCGTGCGCTCCCGCAAGCCGAAGACTGAGCCTCACGCCGCGCGCGTCCCAAACCGCACAACAACAGCTTCCGCCGACGCCCCAACGAGGTCCCCGCGCACCGGCGTCAACCGGTACGCCGTCTCGCGCGTGCCCTGCGGCAGCGTGTCGTCCCTGAACTCGTTCGTGCCGGTCGAACCGATGTGCTCGAACCATCCCGAGCCGTCGAGCATGCGCTCCACCCTGGTGAACGCGCGGGCGTGGGGGCGGGGGCGGGTTGCCGTCCACGAGATCACGACGGCGCCGTCGTGGTCGACCGTTGTGCGCACGCCGGTTGGCATCGGCGGTCTGGGCGTGGGGCGCGGGTCTTTTTCTTTGGGAAGCTCCGCCAGCACGAGGACGCCCGGATCATGTTCGCTCTTGGCCTTCGCGCGGATCACCGAGATCAGGCGACCGCCCTTTCGGCGCAACTCGTACTCGAGCCGGCGCGCTTCTTTGGCCGCCGCGCGTGCCCGCGCCTGGCAGCGCCGGTTCTCTTCCTCGGCCGCGCGTGCGGCGTCGAGCGCCTGGGCCAGCAGCGCGGCGTCCTGATCGCTCAGGCCGATGTCCGCGGCCCGCTGGGTCCACCTGGATATCCGCGAGCCGAAGAAGGCAATGGCCCCCCTCCGCCCGCGCGGCACCGTCGGCATGGCGCGCGGCCTCCCGTCGCCCCCCGGGGTCCGAATCCGGGGGGCTGTTCTCCTGGGTTTCGGCATCGTGACGGGGGGTCTTGACGCAAAATACCGGTCGTGGGGCAAAAAAGTCCGGTGTTCCGCTCCTTGAGCGCGCAACGCACGGCGTGCGCTGCGCGCTCGGGGAGCCGAAGATCGATCTTCGACGCCCACAGCGCGCAACGCACGCCCTGCGCTGCGCGCATCGGAAGCCCGGGACCGGGCTTCGAGAGCCCGGGCGCGCAACGCACGCCGTGCGCTGCGCGCGCCAGAAATGAACATGGGATGCGCGGCCATCGGCGCTCCGACTCCCTCCCCCGCCCCCGGCGGGGGAGGTGCCGAGTCCGCGAGGCGGAGGGGGGCGTTGGCGTTATGACGCATCGATACGCGAACGCACGCTTACGCGATGGAGGACGCCCCCCTCCGACCCCGGAAGACCGGGGCCACCTCCCCCGCTGGGAGCGGGGGAGGGGAAAGAGGCCGCGCCGCTGTTCGACGCCGCGCGCCAATGATCGAGCGGGCGGCCCCGCGGCCGCCATCGCCGGCAAACGGAGGGGACCCGATGCTCTTGCGCACCCGATATCCGGACGACCGCAACGCCATCGCCCCCTCGGGCTGGCTGACCTCCAAGCGCAAGGCCCGGCGCGCGGGCGTGGATGACGCGACGGCCAGCGCCGCGCTGCGGGGCATGAACCGCCAGGCGGGCCGCCACGGCATGCGCATGGGAATCATCTTCGCCGTTGCCTTCCCGGTGCTCTTCCTGGTGCTGCCCGACGTTCCGTATCTGGCATCCCTGGGCATCGCGGCCGTGTTCGGCGCGGTGGTTGGCCTGGCCATGCGCCCGTTCGTGCTCCCACGCACGATCGAGGCCCTGCGCACCGGCTGGCTTGCGCAGGGCCGCTGCCCGGCGTGCGGCACAACGATCACCGACGTCGAACCCGAGGAAGATGGATGTCGCGTGTGCCCGCAGTGCGGGAGCGCGTGGAAGATGGATGAGAAGACCACCGACGCCGAGGCGTAAGCCGGCGCGCCAATGATTCCCGATGCCACGGGGGATGCCATGACACGGCTGCTGGGCGAGGGGGCCCTCTTTCCCCTGGTCACACCGCGCGATGATCTCGGCCGGGCCGCGCGGACGCGCGTGGACGTCGAGGAAATCGCCGGGCGGATGTCCGGGGGCGATGCGAAGGCCCGGGCGAGGATCACGCGGCGCGTGCGGAGCGAGTCGACCACGGGGTTTGGCATTGGCCTGATCTTCGTCATCCTGCTGCGGATGAGCGGCCTGGAAGATCGCGTCCAGATCGCCGGCCTCGCGGGCGACGCGCTCGTGATCGCCACGGCGCTCGTGCTGTTCTGGCCCGTGCTCTTGCTGATGAACCGCCGCTGGATGCGTGTTCAACGCCGGGCCGCGCTGGCGCTGGGCGTGTGTCCGGTGTGCGGCCGTTCCATCACCGAGATCGAACCCCAAGAAGGCACCTGCCGCATCTGCCCCGAGTGCGGGAGCGCGTGGAAGATGGAAGATGGCACCGCCCGCGCTGATGCGTGAACCGGCAGGCGAAGGATAGACGATGCCGAGATTGAACCGCCAGCCCGCGCAGCCCGAGCGGACATCTTGAGGCTCTGGCCGCGATGCGTGGACGATCGGGGGAAGGCGTACGCGTTCGATGTGTCGACGGTGCAGTCATGGCGCGACCGCGCGGTGCGCAGGGGCGGCGTGCCGCTCGTGCTGGCCTTCATCGCCGCCGCGATGGGGTTCGCGGTGCTGATCGGGCTGCACGGCCTGGTTCCCCATTGGCTGCGCTACGCCCTCGTGCTCGCCGCCATGGCTCCCTGCTTCTACGTGAGCGCGGCGTGGACGAAGCATAAGGCGATCCGAGAGTCCGACCGGCTCGGCCGGGCCCGGGGTTTATGCCCGGCCTGCGGCTATTCCATCGCCGGACTCGAACCCGAGGAAGATGGATGTCGCATCTGCCCCGAGTGCGGGAGTGCGTGGAAGATGGATGCGTGAACCGTGCGCGTGCGCACGCGGAGGCGCAACCCGCACACGCCGGGGGCTGACACGGGCGTGCGAACCGTCTAGCCTGTGATTCCCACGCGTGTGTGCGTTCGTGCGAGTGTTCGAGCGCAGATGCGCCCAACCGCGGCGCGATCGCGATGCTGCGCCCGGCGCGTGACGCGATCGGCCGCGAAAGCCGCACGGAAGGGGCATCGCATGCTCACCGTCACCGACGACGCCAAGGTCTTCCTCAAGGACATCATCGATCAGAACGGCCTGCCCGAGGAGGCGACGATCCGGCTGGTCGTCAGCGATGAGGGACTCGGGCTTGCCCCCGACACGCCCAACGACCAGGACACCACGTTCGAGCACGACGGAAGGGTTGTCCTGGCCGTCGCCACGCCCATCGCCACCCAGCTGGCCGAGAAGTCCCTCAGCATCGACCAGACCGAGAACGGACCGGCCCTGGCCATCGCCTGAGGGGCCCAACTGGACTGCCCGAAACGCCGGGATTGTGCTTCGGGCCACGATGAACGAACGCTGGCCGCCGGGGTTGGGACCGGCGATCTTCACCTGCGCGCCCGCGGCGCGATCCGTTTGCGCGTGGCCGCCGATGCTCGCGTGGGCGCGGCGTGCGGGAGCGCATCGAAGCTGGACGAGAAGACCGGCTGAACGCGGACCCAGGGCCGCGGGCCAAAGATCCCCCATGCCGCGGGGGACGCCATGACACGGCTGCACGGCGAGGGCGCGTTCGTGCTCGGGCCCTTGATGCGCGATGATCGGGGTCGACGCGTGCGCGAGATGGATGAGGCCGCGCGGGCGCGGGTGGAAGGTTCGGCGGGCCCGGGGCTGCTCGGCTGGCTGTTGTTCTTCGCGATGGTCGCGGTGAGCCTGAAGCTCTGGCGGTGGGGCGAAACCCAGGTCGCCGGGACGGCGGGCTGGGCCTTCGGTGGCGTGATCGCGGTGGCGGCGATGGTGGCCGTGGCGGCGGTGCTCTCGATCTCGACGAACCACAGGCGACGTGCGCGATGGCTGGAGCGGGGCGCGTGCCCGGGATGCGGCGCTCCGCTCGCGCGTTCGAAGACGGGCAAGGATGATGTTCGCGTGTGCGGGCGGTGCGATGCGGCGTGGCGAACCGAAGATGGCCGGCCCGCCGGGCGTGCGAGGGTGTTGGGAGCGGAACCCTCGCTCGCGCGAGCACGAATCGAAGGGGCATGAAGGCGGCCACCATCACCGATGGGCGGGGCGAGAAGCGCGAGGCCGCGGGTTCGCTGCACACGCCCCCGCTTGGGCTGCGCGACCACATCTCCCTGGGCAAGGGGCTGGCGCTCATCGCCATCGCGCTCGCCTTCGCGCTCACCGGGCTCTTCGGCCTGGTCGTTGCCGGCGGATGCTTCGTGATCTGGATGCTGTGGTGGTTCATCAGCGGCCGGCAGCAGGCGGCCGATGGATTGATCGCCAGGGGCACGTGCGCATGCTGCGAGTACGAGATCGCCGGGCTGCCCATCGAGCCCGATGGATGCGTGGTGTGCCCCGAGTGCGGGGCGGCGTGGAAGGTGCATCCGGCAGCCGAGGCGTCAGGGGCCAACTGACGGTTCATCGGTCGCCCGCCGCGTGATGATGGCGGTGGGCTTGTCGCCCAGGCGCAGGACGAACAGGGTCAATTCCTCGTCGCCCGTGCCGCGAAGGTCCTTCTGCAGCGCATCGGGGTCGACCAGCTTGGCGCGGGTCTTGACCGCCACGATGCCGGCGCCCAGCTCGCGCAGCCTGGCCTTGACCGCCTTGCGCCGCCAGGGCATCGCCTCGAGCACGCCGAAACGGGTCAGCCACGGCGAATCGATGATCTTCTCGCCCGTCAGCACGCCCACCGCCGGATGGATGGGCCGCAGGCCGTGGGATTCGGCAAAGGCACCCAGCAGCGAACCACGCTCGAGCGCGGGGTCAGCCTCGTAGAGGTGTTCGAGCACCGGGCGCTCCGGACCGCTCGAGTCGTACCACGCGCCCAGATCAATGAGCGGCCCGGGCTCGGCCGCGAACCGCTCGCCCCCGGGCAGGCGTGTCGCGACGCGATGGCCCGGCTTGACGCCCTGGTGCGCCGCGAGCGTGCCGGTCCACAGCAATGCCTGGGTGAGGCGGCCGAACTCGCTGATCAGCTCGACGAAGGAGCCGGGCGGGGTTGGCAGGCGCGAGAAGTCGACGCCGGGCCCCAGCTTCACGCACGCGCCCGCGGCGGCGTCGATGATGCGCTCGATGGTCTCGGGGCCGGGCTGGTAGTCCTCGTACGCGTGGGTCCGCTTCGAGCCCGTGCGTCGGCTGGGGTCCAGGTGCACAAAGGCGCCCCGCACGCGCTCGAGCACGGCTTGATCCTCAACGTCCGCGACAAGCCGCTCGCATTGCGCGTTCATCCACGCCATCCACGCGCGCACGGGGCTGCGATCGACGCCCGTGACGGCCAGTCCGGCGCGGCCGAGTTCGTACGCGTCGGCGCCGATGCCGCAGCACAGGTCCAGCGCCGTGGCGGCGCCCGCCTGGACGAACCGCGCCGCCTTGTGCGACGCGGCCAGGGCCGAGGAGGCGACCATGACGCCTTCTTCGTCGGCGATGATGCGATCGGCCAGCTCGGGGTGGAACTTGTCTATCGCCCGCATGCGGGCCCGCGCCGCCTCGACCGCCACGGCGACCAGGCCCTGGGGCCAGTCCTTGCGCAGGCTCGCCAGCTCGACCACGCCGGGGTCGGGGTCGACGCACAGCAGCTCGTGGGCCGGGCCGGTGTCCACGTATGCCTGCCAGTCTTCGAGGGGAAGCTCCACGGGGCCATCATTGCCCCGGCGCGGAGCCAACGATTGCTCCATGGCCACCCGCATGCTCGTGACCGGCTTCGAACCCTTCGGCGGCAGCGACGAGAATCCGTCGATGCGGATCGTTCGCGCGCTCGAAGAAGAGCCGCCCGCGGGCGTTCAACTGGCAACGGGCGTCTTGCCGGTGACGTGGTCGGGCGCCTGGCCGGCGCTGCTGTCGCTCATGGGGGGGCATCGGCCGGAGGTCATCGTGATGCTGGGCCAGAGCGGCAAGCGTCCGTCGGTGACCGTCGAGCGCTTCGCGCTGAACTTCGGGCGCGGCCGAATCGGCGACAACGATGGCGTCGAGCGTTGCGATGGTTCGCTCGTCGATGGTGCGCCGCTCGCGCTGGCCTCGACGATCGACGTCGACGGCGTGGTGGGGGCGATGGAAGCTGCGGGCGTGGCGGCGCGGCCGAGCCACGATGCGGGCGCGTTCCTGTGCAACGCCGTGCTGTTCCACGCGCTGCTGCGCGCCGGGCCCGGCCAGCGGGCGGGGTTCATCCACGTGCCCATGCTGCCCGGCCAGAAGGGCGCCCAGGAGGGCGAACCCACGATGGACGCGGCGCAGAGCGAAGCGGCCGTGCGGGCGGCGCTCGAGTTCGTGCGTGCGTAGGAGCGCTCACACATCGACATCCTGATGCCGATGCAGGGAGAAACCATCGTGAGTGCCGGTCGTCCTGCCCGCTCCCACCTGCAAGAGTCCTCGACGCGTTTCAATGACGGACGGCCCGTCGGCCACCGGCGCGCTCCGAGGCATGGCAGCGGGAGCACATCATGCGACGCAACACGAACAAGGCGGTTCTTACTTCAGCCATGGCTCTGGCGATCCTCGCTGGCGCGGCAACGACCAGCGCAGACGACGCATGCCGATGGGAGCTGAAGATCAAGCGGAAGGCCATCCTGTCGGACAACTTCGAGGTCGAGCTGTGGGCGCACGTTCCCGATGACGTCCACGCGTTCGCCGGCGCCCATCTCGACCTGCTCACCAGCGGCGTCGACTGGATCGACGTGGGCGACTGCTTGCTTGGATTGGGCCACATCGGCGACATCGTCGGCGACGATGTCCGTGACATCGAGATGGGCCAGATCCACTTCCCACCTGCCATGATCTACGCGGACACCACCAATCCGATCCGTGTCTGGTGCGGCGAATTCGAGGCACAGGGCGGGTTCCCGTATCGCAGCGTGCTGACGAGCACGGATCAATTCGGGTACTACGTAGACGAATCATCATCCGACACGGAAGACTGCTCTCCGATGGAAGCCCTGCGTACCGTCTTCGTCGGCCCCATCGTCATCGGCGACTGGATCGCCGCGACCTTCGATGGCACCATCGGCGTTCCGAGCGGCGATGGACTGATCCTTGAAGCCGAGGGCACCGCCGTGCCGGAGATCGCCGCGGCGATCACCGACGAAGCGGCCTCGTGGGCGCCCGGCTCGACCTTCGAACACACCATCGACGTCAACGATTTGCCCGGCGGCGCGACGGTCGAACTCGACTGGTTCCCATGGTGGCAGACGGGTGGCCTGCTCCGCGAGGGTTTGTCGGCCACTATGGCGAAAACCGTCATCCCGGGCGGCCCGCCCACGATCGAGGTGACACCCGACTTTGGCGACGTCGGCGTGCCGCGCGTGCCCACCCGACTGTTGCTCGAGGGTCGCGTGGTCGGGGAACCCATCCTGGGCTCGGGCGCCTCGTTCAGCCTGTTCAATCCGTGCTTCGAGTTGACCTGGTGCTGGGTACTCAACCAGTTCGATCAGATGGTGCTCGTGTTGAAGTGCGAGGACCCGTTCGACATCGAACTCGGCGGCCGCCGCTATATGGTCGACGCCATCGAGCTGGACCCAAGCCAGGCGCCCGGGGCCGCCGGGGGACTCGATCGCGTCGAGGTTCGCGCCCGCGGCACGCGCTCGATCGAGATCACGAGCGCCGGCTTCTCCGGCGGCGCCTGCCGGGCCGACTGCGACGGCAACGGCGAGCTGAACATCTTCGACTTCCTGTGCTTCCAGAACCTCTTCGCCAGCGGCGACCTCGCCGCCGACTTCGACGGGGACGGGCGGCTGACGATCTTCGACTTCCTCGAATTCCAGAACGCGTTCGCCATTGGCTGCGGCTGAGCCCGTCGATCGCCATGGCCTGGTTCGGCCCGAGGCTTGGAGCCCCGAGACTTTGCCCACGAACCCCGCCCGCACGGGCGGGCGTTCTCGTGCCTGCAGCAAGGCGAGCGAACCGAGTCCGGGTGACGGATCCAGGCAATCCGCTGAGGGATTCGTGTACACCCACCGGGCAAAAAACGCTTGGTGATTGCGAGATGTTGTGGTACCATGGCCGCGGGCGGCCTCGTTGGGGGGGCTGCGTTCGCGTACAAACGGAGCCAAGACATGAAGACTGCTTCTCTTCTCATTGCCGCTGCGGCGGCGTTCACCGTTTCCGCCCAGACCATGGCGGAAGTGATCATCAGCAACCATCCCGGCAACGACGGGACCCAGACCGCCGGCATCAACGCGACCACACGCACCAAGGGCATGGGCTTCACGATGCCCGGCGGGTCCGACCTGGGGCTCGACGCCCTGACCATGCGCCTGGACATCACTTCGGTCGATGTCGTCCCGGTGGTGGAGATCTACAGCGATGGCGGCGGCGCTCCGGGCACGCTGCTCACCACCCTGGAGAATCCCGCCTCATTCAGCCCCGGCATCGGCGACTACACCTTTACCCCCGCAGATTCGTTCACCCTCGCGGGCGGCGAGACCTACTGGATCGTCGCCTCCTCGGCCGTGGGCACCTACGACTGGAAGGCCAGCTCGCCCGCAGAGACGCCCACCGGCCTGGCCACGCACGCGGGCGCCACCTTCGGGGCCTACCCGCCCGTGGGCTCGAGCAGCATCCTGACCACCTACTTCATCGAAGCCTCGACCGCCTGCCGGGTCGACCTGGACGGCGACGGCCAGCTCACGATCTTCGACTTCCTGGAGTTCCAGAACCTCTTCGACGCGGGCGACCCCATCGCCGACTTCGACGGCGATGGCCAGCTCACGATCTTCGACTTCCTCGCCTTCCAGAACGAGTTCGACGCCGGCTGCGAGTAGTCTTGACGCCTTGCCGGCGG
Organism: Phycisphaerales bacterium; assembly: GCA_040221175.1. Classification (NCBI taxonomy): domain Bacteria; kingdom Pseudomonadati; phylum Planctomycetota; class Phycisphaerae; order Phycisphaerales; species Phycisphaerales bacterium. The sequence goes on along the minus strand of JAVJVK010000019.1, from coordinate 326,077 downwards.
GGCCGCGCCCTTCGGGCTTGAGCCCGAAGACGGGCGGGGTTCATCTTGACGCCTCGCCGGCGGGGCCGGGTTTGTCTTGTCGCTTCGCCAGCGGGGCCGTGCGCGGGCTGCGCCCGGCGCTGTCTGTTGCCATCATCCTTCTCCCAGGTAACGCCGCTACGGGCCATCCCGTAGCGGTTCTTGTTGCACGAGGAATCCCCACGCAAGGAGAGATCATGATGCGTACCACGACCGCTGCCGCCCTCGCCCCCGCCCTGCTCGTTCCCATCGCCGGCCTGACCACCGCCGCCAGCGCCCAGGACTTCGTCGAGGGCGTCAACCACACCATCCCGCTCGAAACCACCTGGACGGCCACGCGCGGGCACGAGCAGGCGTTCCTGTGGACCGCCCAGAACGACTTCGACATGATCCAGATGCTCTGGCACACCAGCGCCATCGCCGACGGGGTCATCCGCCTGCGCGAGAACGACGGCGGCCAGCCGGGGGCCATCCTCCGCGAGGTCAGCTTCTCCAGCACGTCCACCGGCTGGGGCGGGGACGTCTTCGGCACGCCCTACACCGTTACCGCCGGCGACCAGTACTTCGTCACCTTCTCGAGCCTGGTGGCCGACTACCGCGACTTCGTGGCCGTCGACCACCCCGACGCCGTGCAGATGACCTACTTCTGGCAGCCCTTCGACAGCGGCAGCAGCTGGAACGGTCCGTTCAGCGGCGCCCCGGGCCGCCGGCCGATCATGTTCTACGGCGGCGACCTGAGCTGCTACGCCGACTTCGATGAGGACGGTGACCTGACGATCTTCGACTTCCTGGCCTTCCAGAACGCCTTCGACGCGGGTGACCTGGCGGCGGATTGCGACGAGGACGGCGACCTGACGCTGTTCGACTTCCTGTGCTACCAGAACGCGTTCGACGCGGGATGTGAGTGAGTTAGACGCCTCGCCGGCCATGGAGCGCTAGTGAAACTCGCGAGCGCGAAAATACGCTTGGCTCCCATCTTCGAGCATGTACGTGGACGCGAAAGGGTGTGAGATGATTCTCACACCCGGATCTTCGTCCACGTGCCTTGCCCGAAGCGCACGGCGAAGACGATGCCGCGGATGACCAGCTCGCCGCACATCGCAAGCCACATGCGCGCGAGGCTGGGCTCCCAGCCCATGAGCTCGCCCAGGGGGTTGGGCAACTCGCCGCCGCCGAGGAAATCGGGCAAGGGCAGCCGCACGCCGCTGGCCAGGTAGGCGGCGGGCAGGCGGACGCCATACGTTGTGAACCAGGTCAGGCCCATGACCACGCGCACGTCGCCCACGCCGCGCAATGCCTGGCGGAAGACGATGGCCAGCGCGAAGGGGATTTGCACCACGCCGCAGATCATCAGGAGCGTCGGCACGACCTCGCGGTGCTCGGGCACGGGCGTCAGGGCGTTGGTGATGTGCGTGGGGAAGAGGAACATGAGCACGCCCAGCGAGCCCATGAGCAGCGAGGCGAGCCCCGCGCAGATGAGCACGCCGCGGATGGCGTGCCGCGGGCTGCCGGCGCCCAGGTACTGGCCCGCGAGCGTGGCGGCGGCGATGCCCATGGCGAAGCCGGGCAGGAAGCTTAAGGACTCGATGCGGATGGCCCACATGTGCGAGCCCAGGAGGCCGGCGGACTGTCCGGGGGTCGAGGCGGCGAGGGTCTGCATCGCGTCCTTGGCGGCCAGGTGCGCGACGAAGAAGACGATGGCGAAGTTGCCCACCCACATGCCCAGGGTCTCGAAGTAGTTGGGCAGGCCGAGGCGCACGAGCCGGCGGATGGTGTGCCAGTGGGGGCGCAGCCGGCGCACGCGGAGCTTGACGCCCGAAGCGCCGGCGAAGCAGAAACCAAGAATGAGCAACGCGCCCACGGCGTCGCCCGCGACGGTGCCGATGGCGATGCCCACGATGCCCATGTCGAAGCTGAATGGATTGGCCAGGAAGGGCAGGTCGATGCCGCTGAGCGCGAAGCTGACCAGGATGTTCACGACGTTGCGCGCGATCATGGCCCACAGGGGGCGCACCGAGTCGCCCGCGCCGCGCAGGCACGCGATGCCGCCGAAGAGCAGCCCGGCCAGCGGCGTGCCCGCGGCGATGACGAGCATGTAGTACCGGAAGGCCTTCGTGCCGGCCTCGCTGAGGTCCATGAAGCCGGGGATCCAGGTCGTGCTGACGGCCACCAGCCCGCCCACGGCGGTGGCCAGGATGACGCCCAGCAGCAGGCACTGGGCCATCGCCGCGCCCGCCACGCCCATGCGGCCCCGGCCCACTGAACGGCTGATGAGGCTGGTGGCGCCCATGCCCAGGGCCATGAAGGTCAGGCCGATGAACCACATGATGTAGCTTGCGGCGCTGATGGCGTCGACGGCGTCGACGGCCGAGACGCCCAGCGAGCCCAGGCCGTCCTCGCTGCCCACGCCGATCTGGCTGGCCAGCACGGTGTCGGTGAGGCCGACCAGGGCGTTCAGGGCGCTCTCGACCAGGATGGGCCAGGAGAGGACCCAGATGGCCATGGTCATGCTCAGGCCCTTGAGCCGGCCCGAGCGCAGGCGGCCCTGGTCGTCCAGGCCGCGGGGCTGGTCGGGCGGGGCTCGCAGGATGTCCACCACGCCCGTGGCGTTGCGCCAGTCGAGGGCCCCGGCGATGCGGGCGAGCGTGCTGGAGCGTGTCGGGTTCATGCCTGGCGACCGGACCGGTGCGAGAAGGGGAAACCGGCCGGTGCGGGCGGCCGTAACGGGAACCCAGACGGTAGGAATGATCCGGCCTGGAATCGGCCGGCGCCGCCGCCCCTGGGGCGATCCCCGCTTCATCGCCCGACACCCGCGGCCCATCGGGCCCACCTAAACGCCCCCCAACACCCAGGAGGCCACCATGCCCCGATCGCGCTGCCTCGTCCTGCTGCTCTCGTGTGCGCTGGCGGCGACCGCCAGCGCGGCGCCCCAGCGTGCCCCCCGCCAGCCCCTGGCCAAGGCCGACCTGGCCCAGCGGCCGGCGTACCCGCACCGGCTGGTGGTGAAGTTCCACGACCACGTGGGCGCGCGGGCGATGGGGGATGGCACGCTCACGAGCGTGCGCGGGGTCGATCTGGCCCCGCTCGTCGACACGCTGGCGGCCGCGAGCGCCGGCGACGCGCCGGTGCGCTTCGAGCCGGTGATCGAGCTGACCGAGGCCCAGTTGCAGCACTTCCTGGCCGACGCGGCGGCCCGGAGCGGCCGGGCCCAGCCCGACCTGGGGGCCATCCTGGTGGTCCGCACCGACGAGGCCGACGATGCCGACGTGGCGGCGATGGCGCGGGCGCTGCACGCGAGCGACCTGATCGAGTACGTGCACTACGAGCAGCTCTGGCCCCAGCCGCCCGGCGGGCCCGACGCCTGCACCGACACGCTGCCCACCACGCCGCAGATGGTCCAGTTCCAGGATTACCTGGGCGAGGACCCGGGCCTGGGCATGGCGGCGGCCTGGGCCGAGCCGGGCGGGGATGGCGCGGGCGTGCGCATCGCCGATTGCGAATACTGGTTCCGCCCCGACCATGAAGACCTGTGCAACGTCATCCCCGAGCCCGGCCAGCAACCGCATCCGGACATCATCGCCTTCGGCTGGCACGAGCACGGGACGGCGGTGCTGGGCGAGATGGTGGGCGGCGACAACGCCTACGGCGTACGCGGCATCGCGCCCGGGGCCGAGGCATGGTTCTTCCCCGAGGCGTCGGTGAGCGAGCCATTCCGTCGCGTGGCGGCTGTCACCAATGCCATCGCCGCGATGGACGCCGGCGACGTGGTGCTGCTGGAGATGCAGACGTTCGGCCCCGGCGGGGACTATGCGCCGGCGGAGCTGGACCCGGCGATCTGGCTGGTGACGCGGGCGGGGGTCGATCGCGGGGTGGTCGTCGTGGCGGCGGCGGGCAACGGCACCCAGAACCTGGACTCGGCCGCCTACGCCGAGTACCGCTCACGTGGTGACAGCGGGGCGATCATCGTGGGCGCTGGGACCTCGACGACGGCGCACGCCAAGCTCGGCTTCAGCACGTTCGGCTCGCGGGTCAACGTCCAGGGATGGGGCGAGAACGTGTTCACTGCGGGCTATGGCCACTTCGCGGTCGTCGGCGGTGACCGCAACCAGAGCTACACGGACTTGTTCAGCGGTACCAGTTCGGCCTCGCCATTCATCGCCGGCGTGGCGGCGTCGCTCCAGGGCATCGCCAAGGCCACGACGGGCGGGCCGATCCCGCCCGAAGATCTGCGGCGCTTGCTGATCGATACCGGGCGGCCGCAGGGTGCTGGCGGGCATATCGGACCATTTCCGGATGTCGCCGCCGCGGTTGACGCGGTACTGGCCTCGAGTTGTCGCGCCGACTTCGACGGGGACGGCTCGCTCACGCTGTTCGATTTCCTGGCGTTCCAGACCAGCTTCGCCGCCGGAGAACTCCGGGCCGACCTGGACGGGGACGGCGAGTTCACGCTCTTCGATTTCCTGGCATTTCAAAGCGCTTTCGACGCGGGCTGCCCCTGACAAGGGCCATGAATCTGACAGGAATTTTTGGATCTCGGACGTGAAATAGGCTTCCATCCTGCGGTCAAATCGGGTATACCTATGGCGGATGAGGTCGCGCGCAACCTCCAGGGGTGGGGTTGGCGACGGCCTGTGACCGGAACTCGTGGGCCACTGGGCAACGGGTCACCGGCACCTTGGCTGCTTAACAAAAGCCTAAGGAGAGGTGATATGGATCGCATCGCTTCGACCGTTTCCGTTCTCGCACTCTTGGCCGCCAGCGGCCTGGCCCTGGGCCAGGTGACCGACGGCGTCACGACCGAGGAGGCTGCGCCTTCCGATCGGGCCGGCTGGCTCGCCCTGGGCGACGCCCTGTTCACGCCGGTGGACATCGACGCACTGACCGGTGACACCGGCAACCTGGGCGTCGAGTTCGCGTTCGGCTACTACTGGATCACCCACAACGGTGACTTCGTCACCGGCACGCAGGTGCTCAACCAGTACGACACCGACTGGAACCTGGTGGAGAGCTACCTCCAGTTGACCAACTCACCCAGCTGGGGCCAGCGCGACGGCGCTTCCATCGAGGCCGAGAACCGTCTGTTCTTCGGCGCCGAGGCCGGCGAACTGTGCGAGTACGTGTTCGACCCGAGCACCCAGCGGCTTGATTTGACCGCTTCCCAGATCCTGTCCAGCGGCGCGCTGGGCACCGTGCGTGCTCTGGCGTGGGACACCGATCGCAACCAGTTCTACACCAAGGACTTCGGCGGAACCATCCAGATCCTCGATCGCGATGGCTTCCTGCTCGATCTCGCTGCCGCTGACCCGTCCGCGTACGGTGCCGGTTACGACGCCGTGAACGGCACGCTGTGGCTGAACGCCTACATCGACACGGCGCTGGGCACCACCGCGCCCAACACCAAGCTTGTCGAGTGGGATCCGGACACCCGCGCCTTGACCGGTCGCGAGTTCGATTCCGTCGGCTCGGCGCCTCCCGGCACGACCTACCACATCCCCGGTGGTCTGGACATCGCCACCGATGGCGACTGCACGTACGCCGTCGCAATGAACCAGGGCGGTCCGGTCGACTTCGTCAGCTTCTGGGAGATCGCCGGCGACTGCTCGGGTGGTGGATGCCGCGTCGACCTGGACGGCGATGGTTCGCTGACCATCTTCGACTTCCTGGAGTTCCAGAACCTGTTCGACTCGGGCGACCTCGCCGCCGACTTTGACGGCGATGGCAGCCTGACGCTGTTCGACTTCCTGGCCTTCCAGAACGAGTTCGACGCTGGCTGCTGATCTCGGTCAGCCAGTTCGAGCAAGATTGAACAACTCTTCGCGGCCCCGGATCGCTATTCGATCCGGGGCCGCGTTTTATTTTGGCTGGCTTATGCATGACGACATCTTGCTCGCCCGGCCAGAATCGTGTCGGGCGAGGAACTGCGCGCGCATCGCTCACTAATGACACTTGTGTCCGAGCTGCCACGGCCTCGGCAGCCCGTCCGGGGAGGGACGAGGGAGGCCTTCCTTTTCATCCCAAGAGGGAGGATCAGAAGATGCGTAAGCACATCGCAGTTCCCGCAGCACTGACCGTCTCGGTTCTGGCCGGCGCGGCCCAGGGCGATCCGGTACGACTTTCCCACAGCGTCGAGGAATTCCTGGTCACCGGCGGCACGGCCATCGCCTGCGTCTCGACGGCGGCGCCGCAGACCAGCAGCGATAACCAGTTCTGGCGGTCGTTCACGCTGGGCGACTTTGGCATCTCCGATGCCGTGACCATCGAAAACATCGAGCTTGGGATCGAAGCCCTGACGTTGCCCACGCTCATCGAAGCAGACATCACCATCAATCTCTATCAGGCGCCGGCCGGAACGGCGCCGGCGCTCGGGCTCGATCTCGTGGGCTCGACCGTTGCAACGCTCGGGGATCGTGCGCTTGAGGTGGTGACCGTAGACGTAACGGGCGTCGTGGACGCCGGCAACGCGCTGATCGTCGAGATCAACGTGCCCGACTTCCAGTTGCTCGCGGGTGGGCTGACGGGCGACGTGTTCTTCCCCGGAGCCAATTCGTTCGGCGAGACGGCTCCCAGCTACATCAGTTCGACGTCGTGCTCGACGCCGGACCCGACGGCCTATTCCGCGATCGGATTTCCCGACGTCCACCTGATCATCATCGCCAATGGCGAGACCGGCGGCGTTGGATGCCGGGTCGATCTGGATGGCGACGGCGCCTTGACGATCTTCGACTTCCTGAGCTTCCAAAACCTGTTCGATGCTGGCGACCCGGCGGCCGACTTTGACGGCGACGGAAGCCTGACGATCTTCGACTTCCTCACGTTCCAGAACGAGTTCGACGCCGGCTGTCCGTAAGGTATCGACCGGTAAGTAAGATTGCACGAGTCCTTGGCCAGCCCTCTTCCTCCCCGTGGCTGGCCGTGCCGGGCGGGCGTCATTTGGCGCCCGCCCGCGCTATTTGCGGTCGCCTTCGCGGCTGAGCCGTGCGACAAGGATCGCGAGCAACTGGCATCGTTCCACCAGGCTTGCCAGTTCAATCCACTCGCTGGGCGTGTGGAGTCCACCGCCGCGAACGCCCAGCGTATCGATCGTGGGCAATCCTGCGTCCTGGAGGATATTGCCGTCGCAAACGCCACCGGTGCTTGCAAATGGCAGTCTTTGTGCGAGCGATTCCGCGACCGTTCGCGCAAGCAGCGCGAGCGAGTCGGTCCCGGGGATGCGTGGCTTCGCTGGGCGATTGAATGATCGGCGAACGATGACGGCGGCGTCGTCGCCCTCGCAGACCTTATGTGGTGTTGCCAGGTCGTCGAGAGCGGCGCCCATCTGTTCGGCAACGTCCGCGTTTGGATATCGCGCGTTACCCCATGCGGCGGCATGGTCCGGGACGGCATTGGTCGCAGACCCGCCTTCGATGGGTCCGACGCTCATGATGTAGGAGTCCTCTCGCCTTGGATCGGCCATCTCCCCGACGGCGACGAGCGCGCGGGCCAGGGCAGTCACCGCGCTCACACCCCCGCGAAAGTCGCGCCCGACGTGCGACGATCGCCCGACGGTCTCGATCATGAACTGTCCACTGCCCATGCGCTCGATGGCCAGTTCGCCGCCGGGCAGCGCCGGCTCGAGTGCGATGCCGAAGTCGTGCCGGCGCGCCTGTTCGCGCAGGGCCGCTTCGCTGTGGTAGCTCCCTGTTTCCTCGTCCGCGTTGAGCATGTAGGTCCAACTCGCTTTGACGCCTGCCTCCTCGAGGCTCTCGAGCGCGCATGCCGCGATGACCAGCCCGCCCTTCATGTCGACGCAGCCCGGTCCGACGGCGGTCTTGCCATCCGCGGCGATGGAGAGCTCACGGAATGGCCCGTCGGCGGGGTGCACGGTGTCCAGGTGTCCGGCGATGAGCACGCGGCGCATGCCCGGTCGCAAGCGTTCGAGTACGGCCGTGGGGGGGACGCCGTCGGCTGCGCTGCCTCGCAGCCACGTGGGGCGTGGGTCGCCTTCGACGAGCGAATCGCTGGCGCCGAGCTTCTTCATCCGTTCGGTGAAGATCAATCGAGACGCCTTGATGCCGTCGCCCCCGCCGGGCCCCGTGGGCGTCTCGACGTGGCGGCCCAGGTCTTCGAGCAGAAACCCTGCCTTGGACTCGATGATGTCGCAGGCAAGGCGTTCTTCGCTGGTGAGCTGCATTTCCGGCTTCTTGCGTTCGGTGGTCACGCCGTCAGCATAGCCGTTGGAGGGCCAACTAAGCGAAGGATGCGGGAGATGCTGCACCGGCGAGGTGTGCGGAGTCCCTGTCAATCCACGTGCCATCGAAGACGAACGTTGCCGGGCCGCACTGGCGAACGATGCCATCGCCACCGGCTTCTTGGGGCGTCCAGGAAACCTGCAAGTCGCCGCCGGGGAGCGTCAGCGTCGCGGCGTAATCCATGGTTCCGGCGAGGACGGCCGCGACGAGCACGGCGCATGCCCCGGTGCCACAAGCGCGGGTCGGACCGGCGCCGCGCTCCCAGGTATGGACGATGGCGTGCGTTCGCGATTCGATGCGAACAAGGTGGGCGTTGGTCCGCTGCGAAAACGCGGGATGATGCTCGATTCGTGGACCGAGTCGGCGCACGTCGGACGCCAGGTCGCGGTCCAGCCATTGGTTCGCGGTCTCAAACGCAACCGCGTGGGGGTTGCCCATGGAGACCGGCGTGAAGGTGAGCAGGCGGCCTTCGATATCGATTGCGGTTGGTTCGGTTGAGGCAAGCTCTGTTGCATTCAGATGGCAATCCGCAAAGGCAAGCCCTGGCTCCCCCATGGCAACTCGAACTTCGTCGTTGCCGACTGGTTCGGACTCAAGCACACGACGTCCCGATTCGATGCGCAAGGTGGCGTCCGTGTATCCGAGACGATCGCGCACGAAGCGGGCAACGCAGCGCGTTCCATTGCCGCAGGCCCCCGACTCGCTTCCATCGGCATTGAACGTGCGCATGCGGGCGTGGCAGTCGCGCGATCGTGGTGGGCAGATCAGGATGACGCCGTCGCCACCGATCCCCGTATAGCGATCGCTCATGTAGGCACTCAAGCTTGGCCAGTCGAGTGATTCCAATGCTGGCTCGCTGACTGCATCGATGTAAACGTAGTCGTTACCCAAGCCGTGCATCTTCGTGAACCGCATGGTGTGCTCCCTGCTGAGACCATTACACGACGAACCATCCAAGCCACAGACCGACCAGGGTGAGCGAGCCCATGGTGGCCAGGGTCAGAACCGTTGCGGCCCGAAGCCGCTTCACGCTGCGGTCGATCGGCAGTCCTGCGGTGGCCATGCCGACCAGTTTTGACAGTGCTCGCTGTCTCTGCCGGACCGATCCATGGCGAAAGCCCCATCTTCGTGGATCGACGCCGTTCAAAGCGCATACACGATCCAGGGCCGCGGCCATGGCATCGGGCCCGATGCCGTGGACGACGTCGTGGGCATGACCGGTCGCTGCGGCCTGTTCGAGGTCGATCGCCACCGCGGCGCGTGCATCGGCGTGCCGTTCGATGAGGCGGCTGATCGAGCCGAACGCCAGGATCGCGAACGTTGCAACGATGAGGAGTGACGACAACTCGGCTAGTCCGCGCGTGACGCCGACGCTCGTGGCCATCGCGGTGAGCATCGGCTCCAGCAGGCCCAGTGCCAGGACCGCCGCCAGGACGGCCAGCACGATCCAGAGCACGTGGTGCTGGCGAACATGGGCCAGTTCGTGGGCGACCACGGCATCGAGTTCGCGCTGGGGCATGCCGCGAAGCAGGGGCTCTGTGACGAGCATGTAGCGGGCCCACGGCAGCAGGCCGAGGATCGCGGCATTTGCCGAAGGGTGGGCCCAGAGGCGAACGCCGGTGATCCGGGCGCCCATGCGGTGCGACAGTTCGTTGATGCGTCGGGATGCCTGGCCCGCATCCAGCGGTCGCGTGCCGAGGATTCGCACGATCATGGCCGGGGCGAACGCGACGATTCCCAGCGTGCCGGCGATGTCGATTGATCGCCAGAGCCATTCCGGTCTTGTTGCGAGCAGTGACTGGACTGTTTCGTGCCAGCAGACGATCAGCAGCACGGGGACCAGCGGCATGGCAAGCATCGTTCGGGCCCGCCCGATGGTGGTCTCCCATCGCGTGGGCGGGCGTTCGACGACGGCTCCGGAGTCCAGGTCGCGGACGAGCATGGCCTGCCGCATGCGGTCATGCAGCGGGTGCTCGGCCCAGGCGATGGCCAGGAGCGCGAGCAAGGGCGGGCTGGCCGCGATGATCTCGTCGAGCCCGATCCAGGAGCCGACGAGCGCTTCGACGGCGCCGACGCCATCGACGGCGATGCTCCAACTGGCAAAGGGCAGGACGACGAGCCAGCGGAGCTTCTCCGCAAGGCCGAGCCCACGCTGCAACAGCCGCCACGAACCGCGATAGGCCGCGCCTTTTGCACACGCGGGCAACGCGACCAGAGCAACGACGGCCACGAGCACGGTCCAGCCGACGACGACGAAGAACTGCCAGGCAGGTGCATGCTCGGTCGTGCCGCGGGCGCTGGCCAGATCCCTGCCCAAGAGCAAGCCCACGAGGATGATGAGTACGTGGATGCTGGGCACGAGATCTCGTCGATCAGTTTCCGTCCATGAACGCCCGGACACGGGGCAGGGCGCCCAGGTCAACGCTGGCGGGCGCATCGGTGTAGGCGTCGACGTTTAACTCATCGTCATTGAGTGAGGTGATGACCACGCCCAGCCGGCCGTGCGTCCTCGCTTGGGCCAGATCTTCGACGCTCGGGCCAGCGAAGCGGCTGTTGCGCTTCCGCATGACGTGGAAGTGGTACATCGCCAGCGCACGGACGCTTTGTTCGATCATGTCCGAAGAGGCCACGAATTGGTCATCGCCCTTACGGTGCTGCGGCCTGGGCGGATAGAGCTGGGCAACGAACCGGCCCGAGCTATCGACGAACAGGAGTCCACCGTACTCGGTGGTCTGATCTTCTCGATCCATCTCGACCTGTTCGAACACGCGCCGCATGACGTCTGGATCGTGCAACGCCACGTCTACGGCCAGCATGCTGAGCAGATCACCCCAGCTCAGGCGTTCGGCACTCTCGTCCAGGAGTTGCGGGACATTGCGCAGATCCCGGGCGTCGGCCCGGCGCGGCGTAGTCTCCCGATCTCCGATACGTGCGCGCAAGCGGCCTTCCAGTTGGACTCGGCTGTCGCGCATCCAGGGCTCGCGATAGGTGGCCGCCCAGCGCAGCGCCTCCAGGTTGCGCAGCTTCAGGCCCTCGGCCTGCTCGGGGCTCAGTTGCGAAACGGCTGCCGCTGTTTCTTGCCACCACTGCCCGTCTGCATCGTTTGAGAGCGCCAGCAGCCAGCGGAGTTCCTCGCCGTTGCGCGGTACGACCCCAAGTTCGTTCAGGCCCCGGCGGATCGTCCGCAGCGTACGAGCTCCCTGCTCGTCGGTGGGCAGGTCGTCGCGGGCAAGCACGTCGCGACGCGCTTCGCCGCTGGGGTCCAGCCGGGCCAGGAGGTCCCAGGCTGCTTCGCGTGCCCGGGCGTCGAGGTCGATCGAGCCGAGCGTGCCCTGCTGGGGGTTCAGGAACACGCGGGTGGCGATGAGTTCCATGGGCTGCTCGGGATTAAGCGATTCGAGGATAACGCGTTCGACGCGAGCCCGATCGGGGATTTCGGCGTCCTCGATCGCGTACGAGCGCACGAAGGCGGGCGTCAGGTCTTGCCAGCCGCGAGCGACCGCCTGTCGGCCCATGCGGCGGATGACCTCGTAGTCCTTCTCGGTGGGGACGCGGGCCTGGATAAAGTTGCGCGAGTCTCGCAGGCCCGACCACGAGTCGTCGCTCATCAGCAGATCAACCGCGGCGTGGCGGAGTTCCTGGGGCGTCTGGTCGCTCCAGACGAGATCCTTCAGGGGCGGGCGGATCGCCCCACGATCGGGGTCGGCGGCCTCCCACGCAGCCCGCATGGCGGCGACGCGCTGGGACGTCCGCAACTCGGGGTTCTGGAAGTCCGTCAGCGGGTCGCCGCTGACCTGCTTGGTTCGGCTCGCACACCCCGGCCCGGCCAGCACGAGGGCGGCAAGGACAGGGAGAACGCAAAGAAAGACGACGCGTTGGGCTACGGATCGCTGCATGGTGCAATACTATCGGTAGGCGAACGTCGATGGTCCCACAAGGAAGCCAGAGACGACTCGGCCGGTCTCCCCCGACCGTACCAACCCCGAAGGATGCCGCCGTGGCCAAGGAACACAGCCTGCCGCAAGCCCAACAGAATGCTGCCGCCCGGGCGTCGAACGACCCCGCCCCCGCGGCTGGCGAGCCCCGTGGCTCGGCCGAGCAACGCGTCCAGCAGGTGATCGAGCAGATCCGTCCCAGCATCCAGGCGGACGGGGGGGACGTGGAGTTCCTGGAACTCACCGACGAGGGCGTGGTCCGCATCCGCCTGCACGGGGCATGCGTGGGCTGTCCGAGCAGCAGCCTGACGCTCCAGGTGGGCCTGGAGCGAAATCTGCGGGAGCACGTGCCCGAGGTCGAGGCGGTCGAGGCAATTGACTGAGACGGCCACCCAGTGAACGGATTCGACCCGCCGCAAACATGAAACCGGCTGGGCGGCTGGGATCGCGAAAGTTGCCCAGTTTCACATTCGAGCGGTCGAACCATGGTAGCAAGTCGCCCGAGGGCATGGATTTGCGCGTTATCGGTGACGTTCTCTTGCCGACGTGCGTATTTTCGTGCGATCTTCACGCCTGTCGGTTACACTCGTTGCCGGTGGGCCTTGCGCGAGGCGTGAGGTGGACGGGAGTGGGATCGAGAGGACACGCGGCCCATGGTGGGGCCGCGGCGGATGGGCGGCCCGGACCGGCATCCGCATGAGAGCCGCATGGTGGTGCTGCGATGCTTGTGATCACGAGGCGTGAGGGCGAGGAAGTGGTGGTCGGCGATCCGAAGAACCCCATCGGGGTCGTTCGGATCGCCTCGATCAAGGGCGATCGAATCCGGCTTGCGTTCGACTTCCCCAGAACGATCGACGTGCACCGGCGCGAGGTCGCCGAGCAGATCGCGGCCGAGGGCCAAGCCGAGAGGCCGGCGCCCGAGATCGAGGTGCGGGTGAAGGATGCGGCGGCGCCGGCGTGAGCGTTCCACGTCGCATCCAAGAATTGCGTATAGGCCGTGGTGATGTCTCGAGAGGGGGCTACTCGGGCGAGCCGCTCGAATAGTCGTACACCCACTGGCTCATGGCGCGCTCGTAGTCGAGGACCTCGCCGTCGTTGAAGAAGAGGCCGAGCTCGCGCTGGGCGGCCTCGGGGCTGTCGCTGCCGTGGATGAGGTTGAAGCTGTTGGAGACGCCGAAGTCGCCGCGGATGGTCCCGCCCTCGGCCTTCGAGCCGAACGTCGCGCCCATCATCTTGCGGCTGATGGCGATGGCGCCGATGCCGCGGACGGCCATGACCAGGACGGGCGCGCCGGTCATGAAGCGGACCAGGCCGTCATAGAAGGGCTTGCCCTTGTGGTCCTTGTAATGCTCGGCGGCCAGCTCGGGGCTGATCTTCATGAGCTTGCAGCCGACGACCTGGAGGCCCTTGTCCTCGAAGCGGCTGATGATGCGGCCCATGAGGCCCCGCTGGACGGCGTCGGGCTTGAGGATGATGAGCGTGGTTTCCATGGGTGGCTGGCTCCTGCGTTGGCGGGTTGGGTTGGTATTGTGGGGTTGGCCGCAAGGGTAGGGGCTGCACCCTGAGGTGTCTGCTGACGTTGCCGGACGACACGCAGGAGGCCATCGGCACGACATACGAGAACCCGCGGGGCGCCCTTTCAGGCGCCCTGCGGCGGATGATGGGAACAGGGGTTCTCTAACGAGCTCCAATCCAGTTGGCGGGGGCGGAGGTCCTACCTGGCGGCCTTGCCCAAGAAGCCGGCCAGGGTGGCAAGCCTGGCGGCCGTTGCGGCTCCCTTGATGAGCGTGCCGGGGCCGATGACCAGGGCGACAACGCCTACGCCGGCCGCGATCGCGGCTGGGTGATCCTTGACGAATCGGACGGCGGCCGAGGCCAGGTCGTTGCCCGCCAGGGCGGAGGAGTCCGATTCGGCTCGACGTGCGGCAGCGATGCGCAGATTTTCCTTCGCTTCTTCGATGGACTGCGGTTTCACGCGCGCGCTCGAGCGAATCGACTCCTGACGCGCCGCAAGGCGAGCTCGCGGGCTGGTGGCGGCCGGATGGCGGCGGTGGGATTGGGGCGGATACCCGTGTCGGGAGATCATGACACGCTGCCTCCTGCGGCGCGCATGCGGCTTCGCGCCACGCTTGCGACCGCAACGCCCGAAATGAGTGCCGCCGCACCGATGATGGCCAAGGCGGCGGCGACCCCGAGGGCCTCGGCCAATGCCCACGTTGCGCCAACGAGTACCGTTGCGATGCCCAGGAGGGCCAGGATCGAAGCGCCGACGATGATCACGGCCCAGAAGGTCAGGTCGGCTCCGGTTCGGCGGAGCTGCCTGCCCTCGGCCTCGAGCAACTCGACGGCGGCGATGAACGTGTCTGCTGCTTTTTCGAGCATGGTCTGGTTCCCCCCAGTCAGCTCAGGTGGCGTGCGCCTCGTTGCGGTACGCGACGGTCTAAAACGTGTAAGTGTGCCCCCCGCCCCAAGGGGCGGAGGGCAGAGGAGAGAAGCACAAACGATCGTCAGCGGCGCACGCCGCGCGAGATGAGCGCCCCGGCCACGGCGGCCCCGGCGAGCCACAGCAACGGCCGCTGGGATACCTCAAGGGCCAGGCGATCATGTGCTTCGGTTGCCTGATCGCGTGCGGCATCGCCGATCTCATGGGCCTTGGCGCTCGCCTGATTGGCGACGTCCGACGCTCGGCTGGCACCCCGTTCGGCCACGTCATTGATCAAAGCGGCCACGTCTGCCTTGAGCGAAGCAAGGTCGTCGCGGATGGCGTCGACGTCTGCCTTAGGGTCGGCGGTAGAAGATCGATTGCTGGACATCTGGCTTTCTCCTGTTCAACTGTCTTGGAGTCATCCGAATGTTCCCCGCTCACGCTGACCGAACAGTGAAGCGGGGATGAAACCGGACTCATTCGCATCAGGAGGCGAGGACCCGAGCGGCGCCAACCTCGATATGAGCATCGATTCATGCTGCATTCAGTGGCCGGTTACGGATGGGGCGGTAGTGTGCATCATGACGAGAGGGCGGACCTTGTGACGCACGTGTCCAGTCCGCCACGCTTCATTGCCGGCGCACGCTCTCTTTCACTTTCTGTTTCGCCGGCACCGAAAAGGAGGTAACACCATGTTGACCCTGCAACGCAAACTGACCGCCGCCATCCCCGCGACTCTCGCACTGGCCATGATCGCCGGGGCGCCCGCCTCCGTGCACGCCCAGAACGACCAGCGCGAACGTCAGGCCATGCAGAACCCCGGCGAGTGGGAATGGGAAGCCGACGAAGGCTATCACAAGGAAGAGTGGTATGACCCCACCGACTGGTTCGATGGCAACGACTTCGTCGACTATGAGTACGACTCGGACGACGTTGGCGCGTATCAGGATGACTACGGCTGGTACGACTACGGCTACACGGTCGATTCGAACTGGTATGACGGCTACTGGGACGGATATTACGATGGCTTCTACGACGATCGGTACGGCTACGACACGGTCGTCGACCTGAGCACCGAGTATGGCGAGGCGTATACCTCGGGCTACGCCGACGGCTTCTACGACAACGATCGCCAGTACGCGTACGACCCGTACTACTACGTCGTCACGTGGGATTATGCCAATGCCGATCGCAGCGAACGCCAGAGGGCGGGCGATGGCGAACGGCAGCGAGGCGATCGCGCCATGCCGAGCGACCGCCAGGGCAAGCAGGCCAGGGACGCCTACGACAAGAGCAAGCACGCCAAGAGCCACAAGGCGCATGAAGATCGCATGCGGCGGGTTCGCGGCGAAGTTGACTCGATCGAGTTCCTCCGCGGCACCGGCAAGGAGCACGGGACCAACCTGATCGCCCGAGTCGCGTTCAAGGACGGCGACAAGAAGCAGGTGGTGAACCTGGGCCCGAAGATGTCCAAGGACGAACTTCCGTTCGAGAAGGGCGATCGCGTGACCTTCAAGGGCGTCGGCCAGGAGATGGAAGGCCGCAAGGTCCTGACCACGCACCGCCTGAACGTCAACGGCGAGCGCGTGACGCTGGCGGCGAGTCCACAGTGGGACGCGTCGGGCAAGCGGCAGCCCATGGCACGCGTGGAGGGCACCGTCCGCAGCGTGTCGAGTGCTCAGACCGATCACGATCGCTACACGATCCTGAAGATCGAGATGCGTGACGGCTCGAGCAAGATGGTCGCCTTGCCATCGAGCCTGGCCAAGAATCGCAATGAATTCGACGCCAAGCAGGGTGATCGGATTATCATCCGCGGCTATGAACGCGACATGAACGGTCGCCCGGTCCTGCACGCCAAGCGCGTCAAGGTCAACGGCGATCGCCTGTCGATGCGGTAAGCACCGATCACTGACCTGAAGCCGTGAGTCACCGGGCCCCTGCGATCGCGCTGATCGCGGGGGCCTTCTTCTTTCTTTTGATGCGGCCCTAGTTTTCGCCTTGCAACCGCGTGATCGTCTCGACGAGCTTCTCCCTGATCTGCGGGTCGGCGCCGACGTGTCGTTCGACGATCACGCCCTGCTGGTCGATCACGACCATCGTGGGAATGCCGGTCACGCCGTACTCGGCGGCCACGGCGTCGCCGTTCAGCAGCAGCAGGTAGTCAAAGCCCTCTTCCTTCATCAGCGCTTGCGGGTCGCCGTTCTCCCAGGCGTTGATGCCCATGACCGTGACGTTCTGTCCCTTGAACTGTTCGTGTACGGCCTGGAGGTGGGGCATGACCATGAGGCAGGGTCCGCACCAGGTTGCCCAGAAGTCGAGAATGACGATGCCGCCCTGGTACTGCGAAAGCGTGTGGCTGTCGCCCTGCGGATCGACGAGGGTGAAGTCCGGCGCCGGAATGTTCAGCGGGGGCGCGGCGGCCGCGGCCTGGCGCTGCAAATCGGCGGGCTGGAAGGCCTTTGTCTCGTAGCCGGGAGGCGTGGGCAGCGCGAACGGGTTGGCCGGGTCGATACGCTCGGAATAGGGGCCGTCCTGCGGCTCGAACCGGCCCGCCCCATCGATCAGGCTGGCAGCCCGGACGATGGCGTCGGCCGTATCGGCCGGGCTGTCGAGCCGCTGGATATCCGATATCGTGGTGCGTGAGACGCCGTCTCCGACGCTGACGTTGTCGTCGTTGCGCACGTCGTAGTACACCAGTTCGCTGCGGCGCGGGAGCCCGTCATCGACGCCCAGGAACCACCAGGCGCCGAAGGCGTACGTGTTGGGGAACTCGGCCAGGTCGACGTAGATGGCATTGGTGAGCTCGTCGCCGATGGCGATGCGGCCATCGAGCTTCGGAGGGACGCGCGGCGCCTGATCCACGATCGGGCGGCCGACCAGCGTCTCCCACTCGGCCAGCCACTCCAGCGCGGCGTGGGCATCCGACTCCATGAGTACCGCCGAGGCGTGCTCGTGGCCGCTTTCTACGAGGGTGCGCTCGCCGAAGTCGATGACGCGAACGCCTTGCTCGTTCATCGTGAACGCAAAGGGCGCCCGCGGCGACGCGTGGTCGAGCGTGCTGCTCAGGCCGAACACCGCCACGTGCCACTGGGGCGTTGAAGCGGCATCAAGCAGTCCCGCGCGGGACGCGCCGCTGGTCCGAACTGCAACTGCGCGGGCGACAACGTGCGGGTCGCGGGTCGCCAGGGCGCCCACGCCCTCGCGCGTTACGGTAAAGGCGATGGCCGAGACATCCCGGAGCGCCTCGTCGGCGGCGCGGAGCAATGCCAGCCCGTCCTCGCCGCGATCATTCTCGAGCATGCCTTCGGGCGGTTGGGCAACGGCGGCGTCGCGTTCGGCCTGCTCTTGGGCCAGCGCCGGTCCGCCAGGCCACGGTAATCCAATAAGGGGCAAGAACACCAGGACGACGGGGTTGGGCTGCTGTCGCATCGCACGGATCCTCGCTGGCCGGGCCGAGTTCGCCGGGAAAGTCGGGCGTTGGATCGACCGTCGCATCCTATGCGATCAAGCCCCGGCGCATGGCGAGGCGGCCGTCCGAGAAACACCCGGACGACCGCCTACTGGGGGGTTCACGTGCGACGCTGCTGGGTCAGGCCCGGGCGTCGCGCATGTCGCGGATGGTGTCGTGCGTTTCCTTGACCGAGGCGTACTGGTCGGTCAGCACGGCGTTCAGCGGGCTGCCGGCGGTCTTCTTCAGCACGGACTCGTACGTGTTCTTGATCGAGTCCTCGCCTCGCTCGGCTTCGGCCAGGATGGCGTGCTCGTCGCCGTTCTGGATGGTGCCGCGCACGTCGAGCCACCAGCGGTGGATCGACCCCTTGGCGGTGCCATCCTCGGGAACGTCGGCGTTATTGACGTCAACAACGCGCTTGAGCTGCTCGGCGAACTGGGCACGACGTGCCGAGCACTGACGGAAATAGCCGGCGATGTCGGCGTTCTCGATGTTCTCCGCGGCGGTCTCGAAGCCCTTGCTCGAGTCGATGTTGATCTCGACAAGCGACTTCACACCACCCACGGTGTCCTTATCGAGGTTGGTGATGGTTTCCATGGCGTGGTTCTCCTCGCACGATGGCCTGCTAGCGGAACTGGTTGCGGAATTGGTGACGATGCACGCTCGGGCCGAGTCGGGTCAGCCCATGTCGTCGATGGCGTCTTCGGTCTCGTCGACCGCATCGTCCATGGCGTCGCCGGTCTCTTCGATAGCGTCCTCGGTCTCGTCGCCGGCGTCCTCACAACCGATCATGGCGGCCGAAAGGCCGAACAGCGTGATGGCCGATGCGGCGGTCAGGCCCTTGGTCAGGTTTCGAAGCGTGGTGCGATGGCTCATGGTGTGCTCCCTTCTGGGGTACGTGACATTGGAAACGAACGTGGTGTTGGCGGCATCGTGCCGGCGTGGATCTAGACGCGGGCGCTGGCGCTGCCCCGGCGCACGAGGCCGAAGATCAGCGACAGCACGAACAGCACGAGGAAGATGACGAAGAGGATCTGCGCGATCGTCGCGGCGCCCGACGCGATTCCTCCAAAGCCGAACACGGCGGCGATGATGGCGATGATGAAGAACGCGAGTGCCCAACCCAACATGGTGAAGTCTCCTGTGTGCGTACCGAATCTTTTGCTCTCGGCCCCCCAGCCCGGTGGTACGCCCCGGGGAGTTCGTGGGCCATGCTTGATACAGGAGAAGTTTCGGCCCCGCACGTGAATCCCCCATTGGCAGCCCGATGAATCCGGCATCATCTTGGGCGGCACGCGTTCGGATCCATCCGGGAGAACCGCCCCGCGGCCCAGGAGATACCCCGCTTGACCGCTGCTGTGTGGTGGCTATGCTCTGCCCGACATGCATCAAGAGTCCCGGGATGCCTCACAAGGTCCCGGGCGGCAACCGAGCCGATCGTCCTGATCGAGCCACGGTGCCGAGGCCAGCCCCGGCGTGGGGAGCGATGCGGTCGAGGCCGTCCGAACACGGACGACACTCGGCAAACAAGCGGCGATGTTCGCCGCGTCCACGCCAGCACTGGAAGCTCTCGATGCTGTGAAGGAGTTCACGGCATGGGACACGTTACCAATTCCAATTCGACCGATCCGTTCGGCCCGCCCGCCTTCTGCCCGAGCATCGGCCGCGGCGGGGGCGACGGCGAGCCGCTGACCGCCACCATCGCCCAGAGCACCACGTTCCGCCGGGATGGCGTGGGCAGCAATCCGCCCCACCAGTATTCGCGCGTCAGCAATCCGACCGTCGCGGTGCTCGAGGACGCCCTGGGCCGGCTCGAGCACGCCCCGCCGGCGGCGTGCTTCGGCACGGGCCTGGCCGCCGAGACGGCCCTGTTCCTGGCCGTGCTGCGGGCGGGCGACCACGTCGTGTGCGGGCGGTCGGTCTATGGCGGCACGGTCCGCCTGCTCCGCGAGGTCCTGCCCGGCCTGGGCATCGAGGCGACCTTCGTCGACACGACCGACGTGAACGCCGTGCGGCGCGAAGTCCGCGGCAATACCAGGCTGATCTTCGTCGAGACGCCCAGCAACCCGGTGCTGGAAGTCAGCGACGTCCGGTCCATCGCCGCCGTCGCGCAGGAGGCCGGGGCGCTGCTGGCGGTCGACAACACGTTCCAGACCGCCTTGCTGCAGCAACCGCTCGACCTGGGCGTCGACGTCTCGGTGTACTCGACGACCAAGTTCATCGACGGCCACTCGATCGCCCTGGGCGGCGCGCTGGTTTCGCGTGACGAGAAGCTGCTCGAGCGCATCCGCTTCATCCGCAAGTGCACCGGCGCCATCCAGAGCCCCTTCAACGCGTGGGCGACCATCAACGGACTCAAGACCCTGCCCCTGCGGCTGGAACGCCAGAGCGCGACCGCGCTGGAGATCGCCCGCTGGCTGGATGCGCACGAGGCCATCGAGGTCGTCAACTACCCCGGTCTGGCCACCGGCGCGGCCCGGGAACTGGCCGAGCGCCAGCACCTGCCCGTTGGCCAAAGCGGCGCACCATGCCACGGCGCGGTGCTCAGCTTCGAGGTGCGCGGCGGGCTCGATGCCGCCCGCATCGTCGCCGAGTCGCTGGAACTGTGCACGCTGGTCGAGCACGTGGGCTCGGTCGAGACGCTCATCACCCACCCGGCCACGATGACCCACGCCGACGTGCCCGCGCAGCACCGCCGCGCGTGCGGCATCGCCGACGGGCTCCTGCGCTTGAGCGTCGGGCTCGAACCGGCGGCGGCGATCCTCGCCGACCTGGAACGGGCCATCGCCGCCGCGCGCCGCAAGACGGGCAGCGAGTCCTCCAGCGACTTGGTCAGCACGGAGGGGGTGGCCGCATGTGCGGGCGTGTGATCGTGCTGAAGTTCGGCGGCTCGGTGCTGACCAACGAGGCCCGGCTGCGCATCGCCGTGCACGAGGTCTACCGCTGGCGGCGCGAGGGGTGGAAGGTCGTCGCGGTGGTCTCGGCCTTTGCCGGGCGCACCGATGCATTGCTCGCCTCGTGCCAGCGTGAGGGGCTGCAGGCCGATCCGCACGCCACGGCGGCGATCCTGTCCTGCGGCGAGCGTGAGAGCGCGGCCCGGCTGGTGGGCTGCCTCGACCGCGTGGGCGTCACGGCGGCGCTGCTCGACCCGGCGTCGATCGGGTTGCGGGCCGAGGGCCCGGCGCTCGACGCGCGGCCGCTGGGGTTCGACACGGGCCGCGTGCGCGCCGCGCTCGAATCGCAGGGCGTGGTCGTGGCGCCCGGCTTTTTGGCCATCGACGACCACGGCCGCACGGTCACGCTCGGTCGCGGCGGCTCGGACCTGACCGCGCTGGTGCTGGCCGACGGGCTCGGGGCCGATCGGTGCCGATTGCTCAAGGACGTCGACGGCCTCTACGAGCACGACCCGGCAAGGCCCCTCGTGCGTGGGGGCCCGCCGCCCAGACGCTTCGAGCGGGCGTCGTTCGAGGATGCGCTGCGGCTGGACGGCTCGATCCTCCAGCACAAGGCCGTGCGGTTTGCCCGCGAGCGTGGCTTGGCGTTCGAGGTCGGCCGGGTGAACGCGGCGAACGTCACCGAGGTGAGCGATTTTGGTTCGCAACTCGGCGGCTTCCACGAAGCACCCCGGCCCCTCCGCGTGGCGCTGCTGGGCGTGGGCGTCGTCGGTGGGGGGGTGCTCGAGCTGCTGTGCCAGATGCCCGAGCGCTTCGAGGTGGTCGCCGCGAGCGTGCGCGACATCGAGAAGCACGACGCGACGCTGCGCCGCCATGGCGTGGGCGTGATCTCGACCGACCCCGCCGAGGTCGCCCGGTGCGGGGCCGACGTCGTGGTCGAGGCCATGGGCGGCGTGGAGCCGGCGCGGGACGCCATCGCCGCCGCGCTCGAGTCCGGTGCGCACGTCGTGACGGCGAACAAGGCCGTGCTGGCCGAGCACGGCGAGGAACTGTTCGCGCTGGCCGAGGCGGTCGACCGCCGGCTGCTCGCCTCCGCATCGGTGGGCGGGGGCGCGCCGGTGCTGGAGGCGGCGGTCCGGCTGGGGGCCACGCGCATCCGCGGCGTGCTCAACGGCACGGCGAACTTCGTGCTCTCGCGTCTTGCCGATGGCGCCTCGCTGGAGAGCGCCATCGCCGAAGCGCAGGACCTCGGGCTGGCCGAGGCCGACCCCTCGCGCGACCTGGACGGCCGCGACAGCCTGGACAAGCTCCGCGTGCTCGCGCTGGCGCGGGGCATCGGCTGCGCCCGGGAGCCCGACCTGCGCTTCGCCGACGTGCGCCGGGCCACGCCCGGCCGCGTGCATCGCCAGGTCGCCACGCTCGACGCGGGCGGCACGCTGTCGGTGGCGATCGAGGCGGTGGAGCCGGGCGACCCGCTCTTCGACCTGCCCGGCGAGTGGAACGCCGCGGAGATGATTGGTTCGGATGGTGCGACCACGCTGGTCCGCGGCCGGGGCGCCGGTCGCTGGGCGACGGCCGAGGCGGTGGTGGCGGACGTGCTGGGGTTGGAGCGGGCGGGAGTGGGCGATGGCGTGGCGGGGCGGGCGGTGCTGGCACCCACGCCGGCCTGATCGGTCGCGCGTCCGCAGCGGGGGCGGCCGCTACTCGCACCCCGCCTGGAACGCGTCCTGGAACGCCAGGAAGTCGAAGATGGTCAGCTCGCCGTCGCCGTCGAAGTCGGCCTGAGCGTCGCCGTCCTGGAAGAGGTTGAGGTAGGTGAGGAAGTCGTAGATGGTGAGGGCGCCGTCGGCGTCGAGGTCGGGGGGGCAGAGGAGGCAGTCGAGGTCGTACACCTCGGCAAGGCCATGCTCGAAGCCCGCGAAGAACGAATCGCTGGCGCCCACGGCGAGCTGGCCGCCGCCGAGGTTGACCGACTGCGCGTAGCTTACGGCGGACACGCCCGGCGCGATGACGGCGGCGTGGACCCAGGAGCCCGCCGCGCTCTTGCGGAATACATGGGCGGTTCCGATCCCCGATGCGCCCTCGATGAACTGCGAGGTCGCGCCCATAGCGATGACGTTGCCGTCGAGCGAGACATCCCAACCCCCCTGGATGCGGCGCCCAGGTGGGTCGGGCAAGAGCCTCTGCTGGAGCGCCCACTGCCCATCGACCAACTCGTAGACGAACGCGCAGCCAAGGTTGTCGAATTCGGGCGTGTCGAGCGACCGCGCCCCGGCAACCAGCGTGTCGCCCTGGAGGGCCAGTGCGGTGCCGAGCCGCGGGCCGACGTCGTCCGGCTCGGGCACGAGCTTCTGCATGAGCACGGGCCGACCGTTGGCGCCCCATTCATAGACGTAGATCGCCCCGTTCTGGCCGCCGGCGATGTCCTCGCCGGGCGCTCCCACGAACAGAAAACGCTCGTCCATCGCCAGCGCATCGCCGAAGTCGGATCGCCGGTCCGGGCTGTCGGGCGACATGATTTCCTCGACGAATTCCCATTCGTCCTCGCCCGTGTCGCGGAAGATCACGACGTCCTCACCGGCGTTGCCGATCGCGGCGTGCCCGTCCGTGAACGCGATGTGCTCGCCCCATGGAGTGGACAGGCCGGGTCCGATCGGCAACTCGGCGACCTGATTCCAGCGGTCACCATCAAACTCATAGATGAGCGCGCCGCCGTCCGGATCGACACTTAGATCCCCTGTGATGAAACGGTCGCCATTGAGCACAACGTCCGCACCTGAGCCGCCGGAAACTGTGTGGCGCAGTACCCACTCGCCGGATCCATCGCGGCGGTACGTATAGATCAGCGCCTCGCTGAAACGATCGACGATGAGCAAGTGCTCGTCGCTGATTGCCACGTCGGAACCAAACTCAAGGTCTCGCGGCTCGAAGTCCGGGCGGAATCGCTGGTCCAGGCAGCTTGCGCCAGGCTGAGCACAGAGCGTCGAGCACACAGAGGCGATCGGAAGCAGGACAAGCGCATGTCTCATCATTCGTGTCATACTTCAGTATACTGGATCTGGAGAGGATTGCAACCCGCCTATCTCCGCGATAGGCAGGGCGTCCGTCACCGCGGACGCCAACACGCCACATCGAAAGAACCAACACAATTCTAATTCGCTCGGAGCATGTCTTGGAACTGGGTTGAAATAGTTGAGACTGGGCACGCCGGCCTCTAGCGTGCTGACGAACGCGGATACCGTCGGAACTCGCCGACCACCGCGTCGCTGGAGACACATATGTACAGGTTCGAAAAGACACGCACCGCCGCCATGACCCTCGCCGCCGCGCTCGTTGCCACCGCGGGCGCCGCCGCGCAGGTTGAAGAGGTTGCGCGCGTGGCCGACGACGACGACGAATTCGGGCTCAAGTCCACCGACGCCGCGGTTTCGGTCGGCCAGGACGCCATCGTCGTCACCACCAACCACGGCGTCACGCTCCTGAACAAGAGCGGCACGATCCTCGACGACTTCAAGATGAGCGACAGCGGCTTCCCGTTTATCCGAGTCGACACCGACCCCGGCACGGTCGCCCCCAGCCGCTGGTTCGACGGCCGAACCGATTACGACGCCGCCAACGATCGCCAGTGGATCAGTTACAGCGAGCAGAACGCCGAGCCGGGCACGTCCTTCGATGACGATATCTCGGCCTTCCACCTCGCCGTCTCGCGAGACATGAGCGGCAGCAACGTGCTTGACGAATTCGGCGACACGGACTGGTGGTACTACACCGGGCGGCCGGGGTCCGCTGGGAGCGGGGACATCGCCTTTGACTTTGCCGACACTGACATGCAGCGTTACCCCGACGGCAACAACCACGATCCTTTTCCTGACTAGGGCACCACCGTGGGACCCAAGGCCTTGGTTGACCTGCCGATCATCGCGGTTGACGACGAGTACGTGTACGTGACCGCGTTCGGCATCGACGCAGAGATTCTCGATCCGGGTCCCCCCGTCAGCTACGACACGCCGTACACCTTCCAGGCGCACTTCATCATCCCGATCGAGTTCGATGAGGGCGGCACGACGCGATCCATGCTCGACGGGTACAAGCCCGACGAGGAGGACATCACCGTGCTGCGGCCGCGTGATCTGCCCGAGACCGAACCTGAGTACGAGCGTGACTTTCAGAGCCGCCACTACCCCGTCCAGGAGCCCTTCGATCAGGAGGACAACGCGCAGTTCTTCATTTCTCTCGATCGTTCGACCGGGGAGAAGGATGCGATCCGCCTGGCCGGCCTGTGGTTCGACGACTCCGACAACCCGGGTCAGTGGCGCTATACCCAGCACCTCATTCCGAGCGGCAGTCCGGGCGCCGGCGAACTTGCCGACATGGAGGTAGACAGCAGCTTCGAGTTCTTTGCGGGCCGTGGCGACTATCAGATCGAGACGCCCGATACCCGCAGCGGCGACACGTTCAACCCGGCCTCGACTTCCTCGAACTTCTCCTCGGCCGTGATGGTGCCGGACTCCAACAGCGACATGCGGATCTTCGCAACCCACCACGTGTACACGCAGGACGGCGCGGGCAACGTCGACGGCGCCCACGTCCAGTGGTACTACATCGACCCCGACGTGGACGACTTCCGCAAGGTGCAGGATCCCGCGAGCTGGTCGCCCGAGATCCTGGAAACCGGCCGCATCAGCGACGACGGCACCAACGGCGGTGATTGCTACTTCCCGTCCATCGGCGTGACCAAGCAGGGCGTTGCGTACATCGAGTACACATTCTCCAACAGCAACACGTGGCCCGAAGTCCGCCGCGTGCAGCTCAACACGACATACGACTCTGTCGTCGCGAACTCGAACGTGCAGGTCGTCGCGGGCCCGGACAAGCTCGCGTACACGCCCACGAACACCCGCTGGGCAGACTTCAGCGACATGCAGGCCGACCCGTTCACGTGCGACTTGTGGTCGGTGCACACGCTCGTGCACGACGATGGCACCAACCCGTCGAGCATCACCGACATCGACCGTCGCGACGTTTGGTTGCTCGAGAACCCGATCAACTGCAACAACGCCAACCTCAACGGCGATTCCATGGTCGACCTCTTCGACATGGCTGCCTTCAACGACTTCTACGCC